>JAGXSM010000249.1 GCA_018333725.1 Melioribacter sp.
TAATTTTTAATGCTAACAACTCTGCATCTATTTCTAATTCTTTTTCTTTTTTAAAATTCTCTCCGGCATTCAATAGTCCGGTATAAACTTCCTGATTACTAAATGCCGTTGTTAAATATCCAAAAGGGAATGAAGTTCTAAGTAGCTGATAATACTTCTCTTTATTTAGCTTTTTAACTTCTTCCAATTTGGATCTAACTTCCGGTGTAAGATTCTTCAGTAGTTTTTCTTCCTCTTCTTTACTTAACTCTTTACCCTGAACCTGTGCCAGATAAACACCCTCTGTTTCCTTATACTGAGATAAATATTCCTTGTAAGTGCCTGATGTTTGTGCTCTCAAGTTTATATTAAGTAACAAAAACATTCCAGTTGCCAGACAAAATAAAGTCCTTTTCATTTTATACCTCCCATTAATTAAATGAAAAATTGTCGGTGTTCTTTTCAATTGATTCGATTTTTTGATCAATCATAATCATCTGTCTCTCCCAATCGTTTTGATCCATCATATTTATTTTATTTGATATCTTCTCAATTTCCGCTTTTATACTTCCCCCTTCCCATTCTAAAATTTCTTTACTAACAGATTTAACCGAGTTGGGTTTATCCGATAGCAACGAGATTAGTACAGCTACAATTACAAGAGTGCTAGCAAAAACAATTTTACCTGCTGAAATAATCTTTTTCTTTTTTCTTTCGAATAATCTTGCTATATAATTTTTTCTCTTCTTCCGTATCGCAACAGAAATCATTTCATCAAATTGTTTATCGTCCATTTCAACTAAAAGATTTTCCGATGCGTTCAAAACTAGCTCTTCCGCTTCAACAATCTTTTCCTTACATGTTTTACATTGCCTTAAATGTGACCTCCAGAATTCCATTTTCTCATCGTTTAATGCTTTATCAATATAAAGCCACATCTCCATTTCGAATATTTCACAGATTACTTTACTGCTATTCTGCATTTACATACCTCAAGATTTTTCTAAGCTTTTTAACCGAATAATGCATGTGCGATAGAACCGTATTTAACGGCTCGCCGGTTAACTTCGAGATTTCTTTAAATGTCATTTCGCCATGAACCCTTAAAAGAAATACTTCTTTTTGCTTAAGCGATAATTGATCAACTGCATTCGAGATTCTTTGCGAAGTCTCTTTACCCACTAAGTCCATATAAGGATTTACCGGACTGGAAAGAGTATCTGGTTCTGACGAGGTGTCAAAAATATTGCGTCTGGTATTTTTTCTTAAAGAATCCATAGCCGTATTATGTGCAATAGAAAAGAGCCATGAAGAAAATCTATTTTGTTCTGAATAGTTTGAGAACCCGTCCCAAACTTTAATTAATGTCTCCTGTAACATATCATCTGCCAAATTTTTATCTCTGCTAATCTTTAATAGATAAGAGAATAATCGATTCTTATAAAGCTTTATCAATGGACCGAACGCTGCAGATTCCCCCATTCTGCACCTATCAATCAGATTATTCTCGTTTAATTGACTCATAATTATTTTTTTCTATTCAGGTAAACGAATTAAATGAAATTTTATTGTATTGGACGGAATAAAAAAATTTTTGATTAAAAACTGATTTATAGAGGTAGATCCTTAAACAAGAGAAAATATTTATTTACTTCGGTTTTCACAGAGATCAATCGGGGTTATTAATCTTGTTTTCTTTTAATTCGGAAACAAATTCTTTAGATCCAGCGCCAAGACTTAATACAGTTCTCATCGCCTGTTCAACGGGATAATCAATTTTCGTAACATATTCTTTTTTGATGTGATAAATATATCCGCCGGTTGGCGCGGGTGACGAGGGAACAAATACGGTTATATATCCGTTGGGACTTTCGTCCGTAATGAATGCAGTTATTAAAGTATCGTTATGAAATGGTCTTACAAGGGCAACGCCCTTAAAAATCATTTTCTCTCCGCCGAATAACTGAATTACAGTTTCCTTAATTATTCTGTAAATCGGAATTTTTTTTAAGAGACGTTCTTCAAATATTTCGAAAAAGAATTTACCCAGGCGTGTTTGAACCAATAGACCGACAAGGAAGAACAGAAGGAGCATTATAACAACCGCAACAGCCGCTGCAATAAGCTCGCTCATCCGCGCTGTTTGTATCAAAAGATTTATAATTGGACGAATATTCTCAAGCAGGAATTCATAAAACCAATTAAGAACCAGAATAAGAAGAATAATTGGAAGAACAACAAGAAAACCGCCGAAAAATGTTGTTCTAAGAAACGAATTCAGTTTTTTCATAACTCCGCCAGATATTTAATGACCCCGTTTAAGGATTAATGCGAAAAAATTTTTTATTATCTTGCACAGCAAAATTAATCAACAGAAATATAATACCGGAAACTGTTTATATGAAGAAATTAATTTCGTTTTTTCTGCTTTCGACATTTGTAATTGCGGGCCCTTATGAACCGAACAATATCGATAAGCAAATAATTAATCACACTTTTAACGAAGAGTTTGATCGTGCAATTAAATTATCTCAGGACCAGATAAAAACAAATACCGGCTCGCCTAAATATTATTACTACTACATTAATACCAAAATACTGGAATACTATCAGAAGGTTACCGAACTGGATCCCGACAAGCGCGAAGCCGGTCGAAAAGCTCTTAACAAGGAAATTATAAATTATTGCGAAAATGTTCTGAATAAATTCGATAAATCGAAACTTGATACGGAAAATAAATTTTATCTCGGTTCAATATATGCTTACCTTGGAAGAATAAACGGAATAGACGGCTCCTGGTGGAGTGCTTTTAGAAACGGACAGAAATCCAGAAATATTATGGAGGAAGTTCTTAAAGCCGATCCTCAATTTTATGACGCCTACCTTGTATTGGGAATGCTTTACTATTATGCGGACCGGCTAAGCGGTGTAACGGGATTTATTGCCGGAGTTCTTGGTATGTCCGGCGATAGAAATAAGGGTCTTGAATACCTTCGCATTGCGTATGAAAAAGGAAAACTGACTTATGGCCAGACTACGCTTACTTTAATTGAGATTTATTCCAGTCTTGAAGACAATGATTACGAGGCAATAAAATTTTACGAGGATTTTCTAGACAGGTATCCCAAAAACAAGCGGACTCTGAACGCTTATTGTCAGCGACTAATTGGACTATACGAATTCAGCAAACTCGCTTCGTTAATCAATTCGGAATTAATTGAAGACTATACAAAAGCACGGTATTACGATGCAATAGGTAATTCGGAGCTGGCAATAAAATTTGCCGAGTCTTCGCTTAAGAATGAAAAGTCTTTATGGCGCGGTGCTGCGGGTAATGCTAAGTATATTATTGTGTTTAACGGGTGGCTGACCGGCAATACTTCCATACAGAAAAAATATGAACCGGAATTGGATGAGAGATATAAAGAAATTTTTGAAACACTGAAAAACTTCGAAAATGAAAGCCGGTGGCTTTATCAGTTTTCTATTCAAGCGGCGGCGGGCAAATCAATTACCGATCTGGAAAATTTAGCCGCTAATAAACCCGATACGAGAAAAGCACCCGAACTTGAATACCGCTTTAATTTACTGATGGGATTTCTCTATTATAAGAACAACATATTAAATAAATCGGAATCATTTTACAGGCGCTCTCTAAATTCCCCTAATGAACGGGATAAATATACTGCTTACAAATATCTTGTCGATATCTATCTTAAACAAAGCACAGAGAAATCTAAAGTAAAGAAACTTCTTGATGAGATTGATGATTTTGATAATGACCGGTTAACATTCCGTTCTAAGGAATTAGAGAAGAAGTATAATTTATAAAATTATGAGCTTAGGAAATATTTTATCTTTTTAATTATTTTATTTATGAAGGAAAGATTTTATAATAGGATACATTTTTTCAAAGTTTTACCAGTGAAACACTTGTAAATAAAATTACTAAAATAGTATAAGAATTTAGGTTGGAGGTTTAATGAAAGCCGAAGAAATTGAAATGTGGGAGAAGCATTATCTTGATTACATGACCTTTATGCTTACGAACGACAAAACGAAAATGATAAATGCCCTCAATTCAAAAGACGAAATTAAGGATGATTGGATAGGTGCGTTTCAAAAAAAATCATGTGACATTGACCGTGGTGCAGAGAGAATTTATTTTTGGTTATTTAACAGTTTGGGAATTCCAAACTCAACACCAATTGGTTCTGATTTGCTTTACGAAACCAACAATGCATTTATTCATGTTGATGTTAAGACCTCAAGCTTTTATACTATCGACAGTAGAACAGACCAAAAGAAAAAAAATAGAAGTGATTTTTTAGGTGTTGTATCTATTGGACACAACCAAACTTCATATGAATATATTGATAATAGAGGCGTTCTACATTCCGCAAACTTACCAGCTATATATAAATCAAAAAACAAACTCTGTCTTACCTATATTATTCAACTTGTATATGATAAAGCGGATGATGGTAATTTGATTATCTTAGCTTTATTATTGATTTGTGTTCCAAATGGAATACTTAAATCTATTTATAAAGATGAAATTTGTGGGGGTAGTAAAAACGCAACAGAAGCTTTTAGATATTATTATAAAAGACGACCAAAATTTGAGAAAATCAACGGAAAGCCCTATAGGTTTAACTTACTCTATCTTCATCCTAATTTTGAAAATAAATCAGAAGAAATTATAGGTTTTAAAATATGATTAACCTCGGCGATCACGCTATTATTTTAGGAGATGTTTATGATGGACTTAGTTGCCTAGAAAATAATTTTTTTGATGTTGCAATAACTTCTCCTCCTTATTGGGGCCAACGTGATTATGATTTAACATTTCAAATCGGAGCAGAAAAAACATATTTAGAATATATTCAAATACTTGTTAAAACATTTTCACTTCTCAAATGTAAGCTGAAAGAAAAAGGTGTGTTTTTTTTAAATATTGGAGACAAGTACTTATCTAAGTATGGAAACTCTTCACTAGGAATGATCCCGTATAAACTAGCAAGTTACATGTGTAATGACGGGTGGATTTTGAATGATATAATTATTTGGTATAAGCCAAACCATATGCCATCAAGTATAAAAAACCGTTTTTCAAATACATATGAGCCTATTTTTGTATTTAGTACTTCGAACAACAATTATTACTTAAATCAGAAGAAAATCCAAAATTTCTCTAATATCCTAAAAATAAAAACTCAACCAACGCCTTTTAGTCACGTTGCAGTATACCCTGAAAAATTAGTTGAGACCTTATTAAATTATTCTATACCAACTGGCGGCAGCGTTTTAGATCCATTTGCCGGCTCGGGAACAACTTGTAAAGCAGCACAAAACCTTACTTTACCTCTTAATAATGTTATCTTTTCTTCTACTATGATAGAAGCTAATGCAAAGTATGTCGAAATAATTAAATCGCGATGCTCCATTGCAAACGATAAAGTCTTGGTGCCTCCAGAAGTAACAAGAAAACCTGCAGATAATTATTTTGAATACAAATCGAAAATCAAAAGGAGTGAAATAAATTTTAACATCCCCATAAATAAAAAATTTATTAAGGTTTTTGATAATCCTGCCGACTATCTTTCATTCATTGATTATATGAAAACGGATGAGGGAAAAAAGATAATAAAAGAAGACGGTATTTTATACGTTGGCGTTAAATCCATTGATATAGATGTTTTTACTTCGACCTCTTTGTTGATAGACTATGGGTGGGTAATTCGGAATCAACTTATTATTAAGAACAATAACTCTTGGTTTCCAATTTATTTTATTGTTCGTGACATAAAGAGTACCGAATATGTTTTCAATCTCGACGGGATACGAATTAAACACAAAAGTAAAAACAATAATGACTATTTTAATAAAAGTTTCGTTGGTTATAAGGTAATAGACAATTCAAACAAAGAAGCAAAACGTAGTGGTACCATAATTTCAATTGAAGAGCGCTACACCGATGGTTTCCCAAAATTTTCTATTATAAACTGGGATGATGATTTAACAACAAAAGAGTATGTTATTCACTCGGAAAATCCCGACGTGTTTTTGTCTTTTAATTGTCCTTTTTGCCATTCTTCTATTTCAAAATATTATTCCAACGGCAATTCAAATTGCGAAAAATGTAAGCAGCCTTTATGGACTAGCGTTGCATCAATTCCTATACTTAAAGAAGATATTCCATACAATGATATTGGTCAAGAGATTAAATATATAAAAGATAGAAAATCTGATACCTTGATTTTTGAAAAAATATATAATGGTAAGTTCAAAAGTGAATCCAAGATAAATATGGGGGCTTCACCTGGTGCTCGCGCATCAACACAAGAAGAATATTTTTCAGTACAAAGACTATATAATGTTAATCAAGCAATGGTTGCAGATTATCTAAATATATTAAGAGAAAGTAAGGGCTATTCAAAGAATGGCTTCACAGAATTATTCCCTAAATTTTATAAGCATACGGCGGGACACTGGCTAAGAAAAGATATGGGCGGTTCTCTACCAACTATGAAAGATTTGCAACTAATTTGTAAGTACTTGCCTATTGAAAAGAGTTATTACAATTATATAAATCGACGCGCTATAAAACTTCAAACGGTTTCTAATTCTCACAAAGGTAAAAATCCAGGAGATTTTTTTGAAGTTGATTTAGAAAAAGTAAACAAAATTCTATTAAAAACTTTTTCGATTTAATAATAGCTCTTTTGAACAACCTTATTTGTTAGAATGAAATGCTACTCTGTTCCCTTCGCTATCAATAAATAATGCCATATAACCAATATCATCGGAAATTAATTTTTTATCCATAATAACTTTACCTCCGGCAGCTTCAACTTTAGAAAGCGGAAGGATCAAATCCGGATTTGCATTAAGATAAATTATTGCTCCTTCCTTACTTGGTTTATACCATTCTCCTTCGCATAGAGCACCGCCAACTCCATTACCTTCCATAGGAAAGAAAGCCATTTTAAAACCACCGAAATCGGTTATATAGAGCTTGCCGTCAAGAACTTCAGAATAAAATTTAACTGCTCTATTTAAATCTGCTGCCGGAATTTCAAACCAGTTAAGAACATTTGCCATTATAGTTCCTTTCGAATATTGTTATTAACGGGTGCATATTAACTAATTTGATTTAAAAAGAGTAGAAAATTTTTACTATACTTTCATCCTTTTAAATATCACAAACTTTTTTCCCAATACAAGGGGTTGAGTGAACTTATCGAGACCAAGATTACGGAGTGCACGGCTGATATTTGCCGGATAAAGATTAATATCCTTCTTGCCAATATAACCGTTTTTATTTCTAGAAGGATCTTTAGAATATTGAAATGCCAGATCACCAAAATCCACCCCTTCCGAAAGTTTAGAAAGAATAAATTTGGCATCGTCCAGCGAATCACAAACAATTTCTGACAAAGTCATATAAACCGGAGTTTCAACCTGAACCTTAACTTTCTGAATCATCCATAAGCTTACCGGATTACCATCAACGCGAGCCGGCTCATATTTCCACTTTTTAATTGATCTAACTGCTGTTGAGTCCCAATCGGGTATTCCCAATCCATTAAGCAAAATAGCTCTTGCCACATCACCTTTTTCATTTACCATCATTTTAACTGTAAGATAGAATTCGGAATTATTTACTTCCTGTGGAATTGTGGGCAATTCGGATCGTTCTAATAGAACGGGCATGTTCGATAATTTGTTATCGTACTTAACAGAAGAACACCCGAATGTAAAAATTAAGCAGACGAGAACTGCTAACTTTTTCATGGCGCCCTCCTTTTTTTGAGCGATTATTATGAACAGCATTAATAATATTGAATAAGCTGGAGTTAACTATCCGGAATTTATTCTGATGAAATCTATAACGATTTTCAATTAATAACTATCCAAATTTTACTACCAGAAAATATTTATTATCCGCGCCGGTCGATTTATTTTTCGGCAATTACAAGCATTTCAAAATCATTGGTAGTCAGTTTATCGTTACGGCTAAACGCACCGATTTTACAACCGTAAATATCCGATTTCATAAAACCGATTGATTTAAGATACCATGATATTTCCGAAGGCATAAAATATCTCTCATTGCATTTAATTTTCTTTTCTACTCCGGAATCATCAGTTACATCTATTTCGGAGTCCTCTCTCAGTGTCATAAGATCAAAACTGTTCCCGGAGGTAATAACATTCTCAGCCTCTTTATTTAAAAAGTCTTTTACTGAATTATAAAGCGGGAATAATGCATTCAATGCGGTGAATATAAACTTACCACCCGGTTTAATTGAATCGTAAACATTTTTTAATATTCTATAATTCATCTCATCGGTTTCCATTAAGGAGAAAGCGCCTTCGCAGATCATTATAGCGTGATTGAAATTGTTGTTAAAATTAAATTCGCGGGCATCTCGCTTTAGAAATTCAACGTTCACGTTTGCTGCTAATGCTTTCTTATTAGCCCGTTCGAGCTGGGATTCCGATAAATCGATACCCGTCATTTTATATCCGCACTTTGCAAGTTCAATAGAATGCCTTCCGGTTCCGCATCCTACATCAAGTATCGAAACGGTTTTATCAAATCCAATTTCTTTTTCAATGAAATCAACTTCGCCTAAAGTACCCTTCGTAAAGTTTTCTTCGTCATATTTTTGTGCATAATTTGTAAAAAGTTCTTCATACCACTGTTTCATTTTATTTCCTTTTGTTTAAAAATATTTAACAGTTTTTTTCCCCTTGCCTTAATAGCGGGTGCGCCGTTTACCATTTGCTTTTGTATCTCGTCAAGTACTGTCTTTAAAAGTTTTTTGTCCGTTTCTGCAATATCTGCTAATGTCTGCATTGACATAACTTTAACAATAATACTCTTATCCATTTTGAGCCAGTCGAATAAATACCTAACAGCAAGTTCCTTTTCCTTTGGAGAAGTTTTAGATATCCGAGCATTTTTGCAATGTGCCATCTTACTTCTTTTTGCTTGAAGGATGACAGGTTGCTTAAAATAATTTTTTTCTTCTTTTGAATGTATTCCGGATATCTGCCTGATACTTTTTCAATAGCATCAGCACATCGTGCACAAATTATTTTATCTTTGTGAAATATTCCGTCGAAGACTTCATCGAACAATTCCGGATCGCTGGTAACAAGTTCAACAACTTCGTTTGCTTTACCGATCGAACGGAGATCGTGCCCCTTTAGTAAATCATAAATAGTAAGCATTTATTTCCATTCAATTATTTTCATTTCATCGCCGACTGAAATTAATCCGCTGCCGCGGTGAAGTAGATTTTGCCCGAACATTACTTTGTTATTCACCGTTCTGTATGTTGAAAGTGTTTTCAACGGCTCTTCGTTCTTAACACCGCTAACTTGATCAATTGTAGTAACAACACAGCGTGCACATGGTTTTACAGGATAAAAAGTAACACCGCCAACCGAAAAGCTTTTAATACAGTCTTCGTCAAACGGATCACCCCCGTTAAATACAATGTTGGGTCTAAAACGATTCATAGGAAGTTTATCCTGCAAACGGGAGTTAAGATCATCGAGCGACGACTGACCCATTAACAGGAACGGATACGCATCTGCAAATCCAACTATTTCATTATCGAATGAATATTTTTTATCAACCGGGCGTATTGATTCATCTGGCATATAGACAAGCCGGCACTTTAGATTAAGCATATCACTAAACCATTCATCCGCTTCCGCACATACTTTTTTTGCCGGCACACTATCATCCCATATAACAACTTCTATTTTCTCTTTACTTACATTCTCGGTATTAATTAACAAAGATGCATTAATATTCTTGTGGTTAAACTCTAAACTCTTCTCTCTTAACTCAACACTAATAAGTGCCATTTGCGGGTGCGTTCGCTGAGTAATAAACTTTCCCGATTCATCAACCAGCAACCATCGTCTGTCGTTCTTCAAACCGCGATTTGTAACTTCGGCAGATTGAAGGCGGATTCCTCCAAGTGATTTAACAGGATAAATATATAGACCTGATATGTAATACTTACTCATAATTTTTCATTGAACAATTAATTTCAGGTTTTCAGTTTTTGTTCTTGCTGCTAACCATTTTTCAAGGCGTTTAATTTCACTTGACCCGGGTTTGGTAGCAAACTTTGCATAAGCGACAGTAATTGTATCCAGAACATTTGCTTTAGAACCGGCAACAACAACCTTATCTACAAAAAATTGAGAAAGATTTGAGTACTGTGCTTTGGCTTCATTATAAATTTCTTCAACGGGATAGCGTGCCAATCCAGCTTTAACAAGCTCATTCTCAAGAAACTCTATTCGCTTTTCTTTCGACCTAAGTAGTTCTTCGTTTTTTTTATAGAGGTCTTCTATCAATCCGGTTCTAATATAATTCAGATCGAATTTTTCATCTCCCGAAATACTCTGATTAATTAAAAGTTCAGCGTCCTTAATACCATAATTTTCTAATTTTTGTTTTGTAAGATCAATAGTTTTACCATCAAGCTTTTCTCCAACCATAAACACTTCAATTAATTTTTTTCCTTCATTCAAGGAAATATTCTTGCTTAGAATGTGCGTGTTTCTGAATTTCAATTCATTATTAATGAAAGCGTTGGCATTTCTTTCGAACAGACTTCTATGAACAATGTTATAAGCCATTATTAAGCTTGGAACAACAGTTATAAGAATAATGATAAGGATATAACGCTTAACCCTTTTTTCTGTTGCGGGATCAACAAATTCTTTTTGAGGATATTTAAGAAATCTTACAATAATTAGAGTTGCAAAACTAATGAAGACACTATTAATGAAGAATAAAAAGAAAGCACCGATAAAGAATGATAAATTTCCGGATGCAAGTCCATATCCGGCAGTACATAACGGTGGCATTAATGCAGTAGCAATTGCTACCCCGGGAATAACATTACTAAAATGTTTTCTGGATGCTGCAACAATTCCGGCAAGTCCGCCAAAGAGAGCAATTAAAACATCCCAGATTGCCGGGGTTGTTCTTGAAAGCAATTCAGATTGGGCTTCGCCTAACGGAGAGATTAAAAAGTAAAGCGCCGATGTTAAAATGCTTATTCCCGCAGCAACAGCAAGATTTTTGAAAGCTCTTTTAATCAACTCAAAATCATTTATTCCAACTCCAAGCCCTATTCCCATTATTGGACCCATTAAAGGTGAAATAAGCATTGCGCCAATTATTACGGCAGTGGAGTTTACATTAAGTCCAACAGAGGCAACAATTATAGCAAAGATTAGAACCCATAGATTTGTTCCCCGGAATTCGATTCCCTTTCTCAAATTTTCTATTGTCTGTAGTTCATCTGCTTTGTCTTCATCAAGATTAAATCTGTCTCTAATAAATTCTCTTGTTGTTGCCAGCAATCTCATGTTCTTAGAAACTTTCATTTTAACCTCGTTTTATTTTTTAATAAATATAACTATTTCCAAAAACAGATTTTATTTGTTTTGGTATTTAAGGGATTTTTACTTTGAGGAAAGAATTATAAGGGTAACTTCGGGTGTTGAATTATAGCGTATGGGCGCTAGCGACATTCCGAGTCCGCGGTTTACAATAGCGAGCATATCACCAAACCAGAAATCGCCTTTTACATATCTGGTTTCTATGAGCGTTGGAGAAAGATTTATAAACGGGAAGATAAATGTTAGTTGTCCGCCATGCGTGTGGCCGGCAAGGAAAAGATCGTATCCCGATTTATAAGCTTTGTCAATTAAGAATTGCCGCGGCTGATGAGTTAAAAAAATTCTAATGGCTTCATTGTTAACGTGATTGGAGAGTGTAACAATTGTGTTTTTATCAATCCTCTGTACGTAAGTATTCGTGATAAATGTTATGCCAACTTTTGCATTGCCCACATCAATAATCACCTTCCCGTTATCGATCATTTTTACATTCTTCAAAAGCAATGCATCAGTTATTTCTCTTCTACTTCTTTCGTTATCGGTTCTATATGCCCAGTTGTCGTGATCCCCCACGCAAGAGTATACGCCATATTTCGACTTTATTTTACCAAGTGATTCTGCTGCGAGGTCAATATAGTCCGGGGTAGAGGTTATTACATCACCGGCAATAAGAACCAAATCGGGACTTGTTTTATTTACTTTGTCAATGTATTTGTCTAAACGGGACTTATTTGTATAGCGATCCGCCTGAACATCGGCAATAAGCACAATCTTGAAACCATTTAATGATTCCGGCAGATTTTCTTTATTGTACTCAACAATCCTAACGGATACGTTTGAATAGTCATAATAAGTTCTTACAGGAACGTAGAGTGCAAAGAGGAGAACTAAAATAATCCTGATTGATGCAAAAACTTTTTTCAAGTTTTCTTTGTATCTCTTTACAAAAGGAATTAAAATTAATCTGATTAAATCTATTACCAGAAAAAGGAGTGTTGATTGAAAAACAAGAACCACATAAACCCAAAATGGAAACTGCACAAAAATATCGAACCAGAAATATGGCGGGGGAAACAATGCACTTTTACCTGTAACCTGTACATAGATTAGATAAAACAATCCCCAGACGAGATAGAAGTTTACAAAAATCAGAAAGACCCATTTATATTTATTAACCCGGGACCTATTCACATGCGGGAATATTTCCTTGATGGAACTTATAGTCCTTCTAACAAAATAAAACTGAACACCGAGTGCCAGAATGGCAATAATTAATATCCGGAGTATAAAACTCATTTATTCAATTCTACCATAATGTGATTTAATTACTCAATTATTTTAAGCTGCTTCAAAATTTTTCTGGAAAGTTCTGCTCTTATTTTAACAACTTCATCGAACGTTTCACTATCTACATTGAAAGCAAAGAGATAAACATTATTCTCTTTTCTTATATAACCAACAAGCCAGCCGATAAATTCCCCGGTAGTTTTTTTACCAGTTCCCGTTTTATATTTTAGCACGGATTTGGAATATTTTTCCTCGCTCATAATATTTTTAACAATATCGATAGTGCGTTTAGAAAATGGAAGTTTATACTCGAAAAATTTCTTCATAAACTCAACCTGTTCATCAGCAGAAATTTGAAGCGAGTTATCGAGCCAGAAAGAATCCACATTATCGCCGATAACTTTATTGCCGTAATTCAAACTATTCAAATATTTCTGCATCCGATCCCTCCCTACTCTCCGCGCCAATTCCTGATAATAAGGAACAACAGAAAACTTAATGGCAGAGCTTAAGGTATGGTCCTTATTCCAGTCATCATTCCATCTTTTTATTCCATCCCAATTAATTATAAAGTTTTCATCCCTTATAACGCCGGTTTCTAAGCCAATCAAAGAATTCGGAATCTTAAATGTAGATGCCGGAGTAAATCTCAATGCAGCTCTTTCCGGGTTAATTGTAATGTATTCATTCTTATTAACATCATAAATCACCAGCGTTCCCAAATGTCCTTCTAACAGGTCTTTATTTTCCTGTGCATTCAACACCAAACAAAAAAGTAAAAATAAAATTGATAATCTTTTCATTTTATTCTCTCGTTAAAGACTGACATATCAGCCGGGGACCCGGGTGACCAATATAAACTATAATAATAGCCATCGAACAACTTTCTGGAGCCAACTGTTAAAAATG
The DNA here is from genome assembly GCA_018333725.1 of Melioribacter sp. Classification (GTDB taxonomy): domain Bacteria; phylum Bacteroidota; class Ignavibacteria; order Ignavibacteriales; family Melioribacteraceae; genus DSXH01. Next base: position 13,621 of record JAGXSM010000249.1, read on the forward strand.
GTTCTCTAAAAGGGGGACCGAATAAACCGGTTGGACCAAATGGCGCTTTCCCTTTTTTCTGGATTATAAAAAGAATGTAATCGAATCTTTCCCAATAGACTTTTTCCAAAGCTGTTTCTCTAACCACGGGCATTCTTAAAATATATGACGCCCACCATTCAAGTCCATGACGCGCTACCATCAATACTCTTCCATCAGATGGAAGGTTCTCTTTCAAACGATTTAATTCATTAAACTGATCTCTATTCATATTAGAAATCGGTTTAATGTTAATTCTAACAACAATAGAAAAAAATACAACTGCAATTAAACATGAATAAACTATTTTTTTTGTTCCCGGGGTTCTGATGTTATTAAGTATAAAAGGAATTAACGACACCGCCGGAACGTAGGATATAAAAGTTAATCTCTGCGACCATTCAAATCCTATAAACGGAAATGCAAGAATAAGGGATAATATAATTGAAGAAAAATAAAATATTTTATTTACCTCTGTAATCGTCTGGAATCGTTTTATATAGAAAAGCAGCGCTGAAATTGCTATCAGGTTTGTCAAAATAATATTTACTAAATCGATCGGTGAAATAACCGGCTTTTTTTGAAGGAACAGAATTATAACCGGATCCCGAAACGCGTTATTAACAAAATCAAAAACGGTTTTTAATCGCGATGGACTAATTAACAAAATTATTATGTAGGATATTATGATCAACGAAATAGAAATGACGGTAAACTTAATACTGATTTTTTTAACGATTATGTTTTTGATAAGTGCTAAAATTATTACGTATAGAATTGTTACCAGAAAACACCCAAAATGTGTTATTCCGGTAAGTACAAAAAACAAAATGGTTATAAGGTAATCCGCGATGCGCTTACTACTCATACTCTTATGAGTCCACAGCATTAATCCGAACAGCCAGACAATTCCAAGAGAGTTCTTTTGAAAATCAGATACCAGAATTAGAAAAGAAATGTAAAGGATAGAGATCGACGCTGTAACAATTGGAGTAAACTTATTTTCTTCCACATTAGACAGACGGTGCGCTAAATAATATGCCGGTATTATTGCAAGTGCGGGAATAAAAGAATCGAACAATCGGCACGCAAGGTCAATCGACCCTTCAACCCCGGCAATACCAATTAAGATAAACAGTTTTGCTAAAAGTGCTTCCAGATAAAAAATAAGCGGGAAATCTTTGAATAGTATTTCGCCGCTCTCAATAATTGATCTTACATTAGCAAGATAAAACGCACCATTTGCACCTGGAAAAAATTCTGTTGAGAAATTCAGGAAAAGCCGTATAGATGCAGAGACTAAATAGATAACAGTTAAAAGTGCAAAATCACGTTTGGGAATTTTCATTTGCTCTTGAACTGTTTTATATAATTTTTTGTGAACTCGGATAAAACAAGCCGTCCGTTTATTTCTGCACGTTCTTCAAGAAGCTCGTCCCAATCCTCCGTCCCTTTCCAAAAAACTTTTTTAAGCTGGGCAACGGCATCGGGATTAAAGCCGGAAATTTTCCTTGCCAATTCTGCAACAGCTTCGTCAAGCTCCCGGTTGGTTGCAAACACTTTTGTATAAAGTCCGTTCTGTTTTGCCCAGAAAGCATCGTGCCATTCGGCATCGATAGTCATTGTAATGAAAGCTGTTTTTCCTATTTTTCTTTCAACGGCGGGACCAACAACAAGCGGACCGATACCGAGTAAAATTTCGCTTAATCGCACGGAAGCTTCGTTTGATGCAAGCGTATAATCTGCAGCTGCGGCAATTCCAACTCCGCCGCCAACAGCTTTACCATGAACACGTGCAATAATAAACTTGGGACATTTTCTCATAGAATTTATCAGTCGGGCAAATCCCATAAAAAATTCTTTACCGCTCTTAAAATCTTTTATGGAAAGAAGTTCATCGAATGAGGCTCCTCCGCAAAATGATTTTTCCCCATCGCTTCTTATAATTATTACCCTGGAATTTTTGTCGGCGGCAAGTTTATTGATTGCCTCTGTAATCTCCTTTAATATTTTAAGGGGGAGAGAGTTGCTTTTGGGATGAAAGAAACTGACGGTTGCAATTCCATTTAGAATGCTGACGGTTACTTTTCCGTTTTCCATCGGCTCCTCCTATTATATTATTTTCTATTGTTTAAAATGGATTCCACTTTATCAATACTATCGATTATAAAATCAGGGTTATAACTTTGAAGAATCTCTTTTTTCCTATATCCATAAGTTACTGCGCATGTAAATGCGCCGGCATTTTTTCCGCACTCAATATCAAGTTCCGAATCACCTATCATTAAAGTATTGCCGGCATCAACATTTATTTCATTACACAATTTTATGAGTGGTTCCGGAGAAGGCTTATGTGCAACTCCCGGCCGGCGCCCCATTACTCCATCAAAATTATTAAACAAATTAAAATGTTTCAGTATCAGTTCTGCCTGATCCTGTCCTTTTGTTGTAAGCAGTCCAATCTTTAAGCCGATTTGCTTCAAACGATAAATTGAAGTGCTTACTTCGGGATAAAGTTCGGATTCGTTCATGTAATCAAAATAGATCGATTTATATATCCTGAGAAAGTATTCAAAATCTGGAACCTTAAAACCAAATTCTCTGAAAATATCTTCGAAGTGCATGCCGATCATATTCAGGAATTGTTGATGCGGAATGTTATTCGTAATACCGACTTCTTTTAAAGCATGTAAAGTTGCTTTATAAATAGTTTCATGAGAGCTTACCAATGTTCCATCAAGGTCAAAAACGACAAAATCAATTTTCATTTTATTGCCGGGAAAAGTTATTAAACAAAACGGGGTATTTCGAAAGTAAATTTAACGGTTTTTACTTTTAATGCTCAATTGCTATAATTCCATATTTCAAGAAATCTAGGAAGCTGTGTTGCAACACCTTCTTTGGCCATTGCGCCGGAAATTTCAAACTCACCGGGGAACATTAGATACCCGTCTGCGCTGAATTCGGTTGAGCCATATTTCAAACAGATTTTTGATGAAGTGCGAAGACCAGAATTCCAATACTGAACCGTAATACATCCTTTGAAATTAAGGTAAAAAATATTATTTACAGAATCTTTTTTTACAATCTCTTCCGATTTACCAACCGGACCTGAATCAAGTTTTAGAATAAAACCTTCGTCACGATATCTAAATCTTCCTTCAGCAAGTGAAGATAAAAGATGAGTGGTTGAACCGATGTAAGCTTTTTGGCGGTTCTCAATAAAAAAATCCATTGAATCTTTATCTGCTGAAATAATCTCTCTAAACTTTGGAAAAATAGAAAATGTAGTGTTCCTTTTTAGTTTGTTATGCTGAAAAAATCTCAGAATGCATTCAATCTCATATCCAAGAGCATTGTTTCGTATTAAGATTGGGCGCGATGTATTTGCGGTAAAAAGTGTGTTGTTCTCATTAAAATTGATGTGGTATGGATCTTTTATCTCGCAGTATATTGCAAAATCATTATCACCAAAAAATAATTTCTTAAATAATTCCAGTTGCTTCTTCCAGTTAACATCTTCTCTTGCCCGAATATCTACTTCTTCTAATTCATAAGTTTTGGGAGTAAGTTTTATGGTAATAAATTTATTAATACTTTTTCTCAGGTCGATACTTACTATTTGAGGTTCGTATCCAATTGCTGATGCTACCAATGAATATAAGGAACCGGGTACATCGGGAATTTTAAAATTACCATTGGCATCTGTTGCAGAGCCCAGTGTTGTCTGAGCTAAATAAACATTAACAAGTAATATTGGCTCACCGGTTTGACTATCAATAACCTTTCCCTCAAGCGTGAATTTTACTGATTGGGCAAGCATGCTACAGCTTATTAAAAAACATATAAGAAGAAACTTTATGTCAAATGAATTGAAAAACATTTTTATGAGGGGATTCATTTTAAAATTACTCTTTTTGTTACTGAAAGAATAAAAAAATTTACTTCGTAAGCAATATTAAAACCAGTGTATTAAAATAGAACCTCGTCAGAATCTAAATCCGGGAGTTTAATCCGTTTTTATTAAACGCATTATTCAATACACGGAATATTTTCCAATTATACCCGCCAGGCGCCTAAAACAATACCATTAATAAGAAGAACTATAAAATGATAACCGGCATCAATTACAAATTGTTGAAAGGTTCTCCCCTCAAACAAAAAGTTGATTGTCATAGTTGTTGCAATAAATCCTATTGCCGCCATAAAAGCAATTTTTATTCCTTCTTCGGGCGTTGAAACTCCCGCATAACTCATAATCATCGCAAGAATAAATGCCATTACAAGCTGTGAAAGAAAGGAAACGAAGTATGTTTTAATAGGCATAAAGTCGGTTCGCCATTCATCTTCTGTTTTATCCAGCGAAGCTACCCACACTTTTCCAAGAAACATATGACTATACCAGATTGCACCGATTCCGGTTCCGATTACACCACAGACTATTACTGCCCAAAAATTGATTTGGTTATGAAGCTCCATTTTAACCTCATATCATTTTAATAATTACAGAAAGCAGAAAAATTTACTCATCTTTATACATTTTAATAACAGGTTTCTCGCCGTTTATATAATATCCGCGATACATTCCTTCTGTATTAAAAGGCATAGCAACATTACCGAATTTATCCAGACAGATAACCCCGCCGTTACCTCCGAGATCTCCAACTTTCTTAATAACTTCCTCCGAAGCATTTTTCAATGACATACCTTTATATTCAATCAACGAAGAAATATCTTTGGCAACACCAATTCTAATAAAATACTCTCCGCTTCCGGTTGCTGAAACACCACATGTTTTATTGTTCGCGTAAGTTCCTGCGCCAATTATTGGGGCATCGCCTACTCTTCCAAACTTTTTCATCATCATTCCGCCTGTTGATGTTCCGGCTGCAATATTACCTTCTTTGTCAAGAGCCACAGCGCCAACAGTTCCGTGTTTCTCGGTTTTCTTTCTTTCTTCCTCGCGTTGTAAAGCTCTTTGATACGATTCCCATCTTTCTTTAGTTATAAAATATTCATTGTCAACCATTTCCAGTCCGTTTTGTTTTGCGAACTCTTCGGCTCCAGCGCTAATCATCATTACATGTGGCGACTTTTCCATAACCAGCCGTGCCAGTGTTATTGGACTTTTTACATGTTTAATGCCGGCCACGGCTCCGGCGGAGAGAGTTTTTCCATCCATAATAGAAGCATCCAGCTCTGCAACTCCTTTTTCCGTAAGGACAGCGCCCTTACCCGCATTAAATAATGGTGAATCCTCCATCAGCTTAATTACAGCTTCAACAGCATCAAGGGCGGATCCGCCTTCGGCAAGAATTTTATAACCGGTTTCAAGAACCTCCTTCAACTTATTAGAATATTCTGCTTCCCTTTCGGCACTCATGTTTTCTTTAACAATTCTTCCTGCGCCGCCGTGGATTACTATTCCAAATTTCTTTTCCTGGGCAATTAAATTAATGGACGTTAGAATCAGTACGAATAAAAAGATTTTTGCGGATTTCGGCAGAGTTCTCATTTTTCACATCTATTTGTTAGTATGACAAATGAAATTAATTCGCAATCAAATTAAAATCAATTGTTGGGCAAAATATTATTTATTATGAATTACAAATCCGTTCTTATAAATTTGAAAAGGAATTTTTACAACTTATCCTCAAGGGGGTAACATGAACCGCTTTAAATCCACATTTCAACTAATAATAATTTTCATATTTGTTCCGCTTGTAATCTTTGGTCAGGGAAAGAAAAAGAAAGAGGCATACGAGTTTACAATGATTCATCAGGTTAAGACTACGCCCGTCAAAAATCAATCCAAGACAGGAACGTGCTGGTCTTTTGCAACAACATCATTTATAGAAAC
>JAGXSM010000250.1 GCA_018333725.1 Melioribacter sp.
ACAAAAAATCTTAAATTGAACGGACAGGTGTTTCTTGCCGGATACTCCGAAGGGGGTTATGTTACGCTTGCAACACTAAAAGAGATTGAACAGAGTTATCGCGGTGAATTTTCTATTTCAGCAACCGCTCCGATGGCGGGTGCTTACGATTTGATTCTTACAGCACGGTCAATCATACAAAAACAAACATACAATCAGCCCTCCTACCTTGCGTTTTTCTTTGCTGCATACGATAATATTTATGGCTGGAACAGATTAAATCAAATTTTCAATTCACCTTATGCCGAACGTATTCCCGCTCTATTTGACGGAACAAAAACTACAACCGAAATAAATGCTCAGCTAAATATTTCCCTTTCACAATTATTTAAAGCGAATTTTATAAACGGATTTTTGAACGGGAGTGAATCATTAGTCTTATCTGCATTCGAATCGAATAGCTTGCTTAACTGGACTCCTTCGACACCGATTAGATTTTATCATGGTGATAGCGATGAATTCGTTCCATACGAAAATTCTGTCAGCGCACGAAATTATTTCAGGTCGAAAGGAGCCAATGTAGAACTCGTTACTATTCCGGGCGGGACACATGCAACATCTGTTCTGCCAAGTATTATCGGTGCTATTGAATGGTTCGAGACTCTCAGAATGAATAAAAATTCCGGTATGCTTGCTACTTATTAATTCACCGGCTAATTAGCAGTTGGAGTAATCTGCAAGGTATTATATAAAGTATTAATGGAGAACCTAAATGTTCTGGTTAAAAATTTTAAAAGACTTCTTAAAAATTTTCCGGGAGGGTCAGTCGCCCGCACAGGTAGCCGGGGGATTTGCTCTCGGAACAATTCTGGGCATTTCGCCAATATTTACATTACAGGGATTGATAATATGGATTTTAGTAGCTCTATTAAACGTAAATCTTGGCGCAGTGTTTCTCGGTCTAACAATGTTCAGTATAATTGCGTTTATTTTCGATCCGTTTTTTCACTGGCTCGGTTACCAGATTCTAACTCAAATTGAATGGTTGAAGGAATTCTGGACATCACTTTACAATGCACCTGTTGCACCGCTTACCAACTTTAATAACACGGTTGTAATGGGAAGTTTCTTATGTGCAATTGTTTTAGCTGTTCCGGTTTATTTTGGTATGAAGATTCTTGTAATTCAATACCGCAAGCACCTTTATTCCAAAGTTGAAAAGTGGAAAATCTATAAGATTATTAAACAGAGTTCGATTGTAAGATTGTATACTAAACTACGCGATCTTGGAGGTGTACAATGAGAAAACATTTTATCTTCTTCATACTTGTCCCGCTAATAATTTTCTTTCTCCTTATTTACTTCTTTTTAGATAATTGGGTTGAATCTCAAATAGAAGATACGGGCGAGTCTGTATTCGGGGCGAAGGTAGAAATAGAGAACCTAAAAGTGAGTTTCTTTCCGCTTGGAATTCAATGGACAAAATTACAGGTTGCTAATCCTTATAACACATGGACAAATTTATTTGAAACGGGAAATGTTAAGTTCGAGCTGGATGCCAATCAGCTGCTGCGGAAGAAATATATAATAGAAACAATCGAAATTTATGATCTGGCAATCGGATCAAAAAGAAAAACAGACGGTTCGCTTCCTGAAAGCAAAAGGAGAAGATCAACGCTTCTTACCGCGGAGCGAACATTCAAAAAAACTGCAGACGATTTTATAAATCAAATTAAACAAACAACACCTATCTTCGATCTTGCTAAACTTAAAGGCAATTTTAATCCGGATAGCTTAATTAAAATTCTGGATATAAGAACAGTATCTAAACTCGATTCAATAAAACAGGAAGTTCTCCGTGCTTCTAAACAATGGGATGCCTCTATAAATGATTTCGAGACAAGCAAAAACAAAATTTTAGAAATCGAAAGTAGAATAAAAACAATTGACCCGGCACAATTAAACAACGTTCAAAATATTACCAATGCAATCCTTACCGTTGATAATTCTAGTAAAACTATCGGCGATATTAAGAATACCTTTGAGAACCGTTATAAATCAATTAATAACGACATTACCGCAATCATTACTTCGGTGGATTCTGTTGACGATTATGTTAAGAGAGACTTCCAGCACTTAAAAGATATGGCACGTCTGCCAAGTATTAATACGCCAAGTATCGCGCAGCTTCTAATTGGTAACGAAATGTATAAACGTGTTACTGGTTATCTGGGATATGCAGATATTGCGCGGCAGAGCGTAAAAAAATATCAGCCGGAACCTGAGTTTGAAAAACAACCCCGCTTCGAAGGACAGAATATTAAATTTCCATCTCCACGGACATATCCAAAATTCTGGATTAAACAGATAATTATTCAGGGGGGAAAGAAAGAAGGCGACCTGTTTATTGGTAAAGGAACGATCAAAAATATCACAGACAATCAATTAACAACCGGATTGCCGATAACAATTGATGTGGAAGGAGAACTTAAAAATGAGCGATCGGTTAAAATTTCCGGTTTAATCGATAGACGAAAAGATCTTCCACTGGATGAATATTCTGCAACGTTGCAAGGAGTTCCTACATCAGAAATAAAACTCGGTAAAAGTGATTTCCTTCCTACAACAATTAAAAATGCTCTGATGAATTCAACAATTAAACTTTCGTTCCCCGGTAATTCTTTCGATACGAACATAGACGTAAAATTTTCAGACTTATCAATGATATTTGAATCCGAGCCGAAAAATATTTTTGAGAGCATTGTAAGACAGGTTCTTGAGCGGGTAAACGGCTTTGGTGTTAATCTGAGGATGTGGAATACAAAAGGTAACATTGATGTTGCATTAGCAACGGATCTGGATAATCAAATAGCAAAGCGGCTTCAGGAAGTAGTTGGAGAAGAGTTAATTAAATTGCAGAATCAGCTCAAATCCAAATTCGATGCATTTATCAATCAAAAAAGAAATGAGTTTAATAAGTTCTATCAAGCTAAAATATCCGAAGTAAAGGACCGGATAAACTATTATCAGACATTAATAACAGATCAGCTCAGTTTTGTTGAAAATAAGAGAATGGAATTAGCTGAAAGACTGGAAAAGGAGAAGTCCGGTTTAATCGAAAATAAATTGCGGGATCTTTTGAAAAAATAAAACTACCGCATACGATTAAGAAATTTTAGCCATGATTTCTTGTTCTTCTGTTCGAAGATTTTCTGCATTCATCCGAACAGCAATAATCATTTTCCGTTTTACATTCATCGCATGTAACAAGAAGTTTATCGCAATCCTGGTTATGACAATTAATGTAGTATGAAGAAGGTTTGCCGCAATAATAACATTTACCGATGTGCTTTAAGTCCTCACTGGTATTAGGTGTAACAATTCTTCTTTCATCAAAGACAAACACAGAACCCTCCCAGTATTTATCCGGGAATTGTTTTATATAATTCCAGATTCCGCCATCCATCTGATAAACATTCTTAAATCCTTTTTCTACCAGGTATGCAGATGCTTTTTCGCACCTGATTCCGCCGGTGCAGTATGTAACAACAGTTTTATCCTTATACATTTCCAGTTCTTCTGCTACTCTTGTCCAATCGCGGAAAGTCTGCATATCCGGCGTAATTGCATTTTTAAATTTTCCTATAACACTTTCATAATTGTTCCTTGCATCAACAATTACAAATTCTTTTCCGCTTTCGTAAAATTCATTAAGTTCTTCTGGTTTTAATCTCTTGCCGGTTTTAGAAAGATCAACATCGCCAAAACTTGCGTTCACAATTTCTTTTTTAATTCTTATATGGATTTTATTAAACGCATGAGAATCATGAACATCTTCCTTAAACCAGATATCGGCAAATTCAGGATACCTTCTGATTTCCGATTTATATTTCTCAATATTCTGATTCGTGCCGGAGACCGTTCCGTTTATTCCTTCGTTTGAGATCCAAACTCTTCCAAGAATATTATTCTCATTACAAAATCGTAAGTGGGTTTTAAGAAATTGATGCGGATGATCAAATTTTACATATTTATAAAAAAGCAATACTCTATAATTCATTTTCTATTTCTTACAATTTGGGGGAACAAAGATAAGAAATCCGGATTATTACAAAAAATACCGGAACTTCCATAAATATCTTCGAATAATTGAATTTATTCGTCCTACCTAATTAGGTAAAGCATTACTATATTTATAAACAAAATTCAGGTTTTGCATTAAAAATGAATGAGCCCAATATAAACATAGGTGTTTTATCTGCCCATGAAATCAAGTTTGAATTATACGGGGATTTTAGTTTAACCGGTGTAAATAAAAGGCAAAGTGGCGTCTATACCGCAAAACTGAATAATGATAAGATTCTGATATTAAAAGATAACGTGGAAGTTCATTCGGCTAATGAAATCATTTTAATTCCCGAGGATATTGAGATTGAGTCTTTTCTTTTAAGGGATGTAATTATTGGTAAACAATTTCACTGGGAGAAAAAAGAAAATCAGAGATTCCGCGGTGTTCTTAAAATTATAAAAGAAAAAAACCATCTTACGGCAATCAATATAATTCCGATGGAAGAATATCTCGTAAGTGTTATCTCGTCGGAAATGAGTCCAAACAGTTCTCTTGAATTGCTCAAAGCACACGCGATTGTCTCCCGCGGATGGCTTCTTGCTCAACTCGAAAAAAGAAGTCAGCATAAAAAAAGAAAACCGGTTAATGAAGTAATGACCGATGGTGAAATTATTAGATGGTACGATAGGGATGAACATGTTAATTATGACTTCTGCGCGGACGATCACTGCCAGAGATATCAGGGTGTAACAAAAATAATTAATGATAATGCATTGAATGCCGTTGAATCTACAAAAGGACTTGTTCTTGTATACGATAATAAAATTTGCGATACACGTTATTCTAAATGCTGCGGCGGAATGACGGAATCTTTTGAAAATGTTTGGGAACCGGTTAAACATCATTATTTATCACCTGTTACTGATTACAAATTTGAACTGGACGGGGTTGATTACGATCTGACAAATAATAAATTAGCAGAGCAATGGATTAAAACCAATCCTCATGCATATTGTAATACGGCAGACTTAAAAATATTATCTCAGATTCTTGTTGATTTTGATAGACCGACGAATAATTTTTTCCGCTGGAAAGTTGAGTACACACAGAAAGAGTTATTTGAAATCATTAATGAAAAAAGTGGAATTGATTTTGGAAAAATAATAGATCTAATCCCTGTTGAACGCGGTTACTCGGGCAGAATTATCAAACTGAAAATAGTTGGTGAAAAAAAGGAAATGGTTATCGGCAAAGAACTTGAAATAAGAAAGACATTATCTAAAACACATTTATACAGCTCGGCATTTTTTGTAGAGAAGAAAAATATTATAAACGGAATACCGCAGAATTTTATTTTGCATGGCGCCGGATGGGGGCATGGCGTTGGACTTTGTCAGATTGGAGCCGCAGTAATGGGTGAAAAGGGCTACGGGTTTGATGAAATACTTATCCATTATTTTAACGGCGCTAAAATCCAGAAGATTTATTCATGAAAGTATTACACTCATGTTTATCGCGGAGTTGGGGCGGACTCGAGATGTATTCTATTCAAACCGCCAGACAGCTTATTAATAATGGTATTGAGACCGATCTGTTGTGTTATAAAGACTCACGCGTCCAAAAAGAAGCTATGAGTGAAAACATTCCCGTTATTATTTCCGGTTATAGAAACTACTTTCAAATATCCGAATACTTTAAAGTATCTAATACTCTAAAAAAAAATAGATACGATATTATTCATAGTCATGTATCAAAAGATTTGTGGTTGATGGTTCCGGCGTTGAAAATTCCAAAACTTTCAACACCGCTTTTACTTACCAAACAGATGGGTTCATACATTATTAAAAAAGATTTTTTACATAAATGGATTTATAAACGTGTTGATCTTGTGCTGGCAATAAGTAAAGTAATTTCTAAAAATCTGGTTGATACAACTCCACTCACCGAAAATAAAATTGAGCTGCTTCATAATTCAATTGATACTGCGCGGTTTAATCCGGATAAGGTTGATAGAAATTTAGTTCGCAAGGAGTTCCGGGTTAAAGATGATGAATTGCTGATTGGAATGATAGCTCGTTTCAGTCCGGGTAAAGGTCACGAAGAATTCATTCTTGCTGCCAATGATATTTTGCACAAACACGATAATTTACGGTTCATGATAGTAGGAGAGCCGAGTAAGGGCGAGGACAACTACGCCTCAGAAATAAAAACAATGGCTGCCAGATTGGATATACTTGATAAAATTATTTTCACAGGTTATAGAAAGGACACGCCCGAAGTTTTAGCCGCTCTCGATATTTTTGTTTTTCCGTCACATGCAGAGGCATTCGGAATTGCATTAGCCGAAGCTCTCAGTATGGGCAAACCTTCAGTATGTTCAAGTTCAGACGGTGTTCTCGACATTGCAGTTGATCACGAAACCTCTTTTCTGTTTGAGAAAAAGAACTGGGTGGATCTTAAAGAAAAGTTAGAACGATTAATTAAAGATGAGAAATTAAGAAACGAATTCGGTAAAGCTTCTCGAAAACGTGCTGTTGAAATGTTCGATATAACTACTTTTACAAACAAATTAATCGGTATTTATAATCGTTTACTCATAAATAGAACAAACAATAATTCATAAACAGTTTATTTGGCAATCAGACATTTATTTGGGAATCATAGCATTTAAATGACATTTCTAAATCCGGCAATATTATTTGGGTTATTAGCTGCATCAATACCAATAATTCTTCATTTCCTTAACCTACGCAAGCTGAAAAAAGTTGAGTTCAGCACATTAATATTCCTTAAAGAGCTGCAGAAGACGAAAATTAGAAAAATAAAACTAAAGCAATGGCTTCTTCTTTTATTACGAGTATTAATTATTCTTCTGCTTGTAATTGCCTTTGCCCGTCCGGCAGTAAAAACCGGTATAAGCGGCTCGTCTGCAGCTAAAACTACAGCAGTCTTTATCATTGATAATACATTCAGCATGTCTATTGTTGGCAATGACGGTTCATATCTTAACAAAGCAAAGAAAATTGCATCCGAATTGTTATCTAATTTCCAAAGCGGAGATGAAATTGCAATAGTGCCTCTTGTATTAGAAAATAATTATACAGTTAAACCAAAGTCCGATTTCAATGTTGTGAAGAAAGAGATTGAAAGCATACAAATTTCCGGTGTCCGCAAAACATTAAACGATGCATTAATTAAATCGGGTAAGGTTTTATACGACTCAAAAAATTTTAATAAGGAGGTCTATCTTTTAACTGATTTGCAATCGGGATCTTTTTATAACCGGGAATCAGAGCTTTCTGATTTAAGCGGACTATTTCAGAACTCGCGATTTTTCGTTGTCGATCTTCAAAAAAAATCCGCAGTTAATCTTGGTGTTGATAGTATCAGATTAAACACCCAGATATTCGAAAAGAACAAGCCGTTAAATTTTCAGGCATCAATAAAAAATTACTCCGGTACAAATTCCGGCAATACTGTTGTTTCCTTATTTATAAACAGTAAGAGAAGTGCACAGCAGAGTATTACACTAAACAGCGGTGAATTAAAGCAAATCTTTTTTGAAACTACATTAAGCGACACCGGTCTGGTAAATGCATCTGTAGAACTTGAAGACGACGACCTTTCCTACGATAATAAACGGTTTACAAGTTTTTATGTACCGGATAAAATAAAATTGCTTCTCCTATATAATTCTTATGATGATGTAAAATTTATTAGAATGGTTCTTAATAGCCAGACAATTAATTCTTTACAAGTAACCGAAGCAAATGTTTCCCAATTACCCTCGCAAATGCTACAACAGTATGATGCTGTAGTCCTAGTCGGTCCGCCCGGCGCAAACGGATTTGATCAATTAAAAAATTATTGTAATGGTGGCGGAGGAGTATTGTTTTTTCCGGGTTCTAGCAGTGATCTGAACTTAATTAGAAATTTCTTCCGTGTTTTGGAACTTCCTTTGCCGGAAAATTTTGTGGGGAAAAAGAATAGTGCCGATTCACCAGCTCAATTCGACAAGGCTGATTTCAATCATCCGTTCTTTGCAAATTTATTTGAAGATAAGTCTAAAACAAACATTGAGTCGCCTGATGTTTATTACTACATGAAAATTAATCCTGGTATTGGCGGAAAAAATATAATATCAATGTTCGATAAATCTGCTCTCCTTAGCGAATATAAATCGGGCTCAGGTAAAGTCCTGGTCTTTAACATGTTACCTGTATTAAGCTGGACGAACTTTCCACTTAAATCGTTTTTCCCCGCTTTATTAAGTAAGAGCATATTGTATCTCTCTTCGCACTTTAAAGAAGAAGGGAATTCGATTTGTGGCGAGGAGCTTTTCATTAATCTTCCCGCATCAAGACAAATAAAAGTTGTTTATCCCGATGACATTTCAGAATTCATAAACACAGATTCGCTGCAGAATAAAAACTATCTCCGTTTTAATAATACTGCGCAAACAGGAACATACAAATTTCATATGGGCAACCGGTTGATCGATTTTTATTCGGTTAATCACGATCCGAATGAATCAATTACGGATTATTATTCAATATCCGATCTGGAAAACTTTTTTGAAAAAATTGGTCTTGATGTTTCAATCAAAACTCTGGAAGAGGACAGGAATATTTCAGAACAAATTTACAATTCAAGATTTGGAACTGAATTGTGGAAATATTTTATTATTGCAGCATTGTTTTTTGCACTGATTGAAATGTTTGTAGCAAAAAGCTCAAGGAAAGACGTAGAGCAAATTAAAAACCAGTAACGGAAAGACTATACAGACTTGAAACCAACTATAATAGAAATAAAAAACAGACCGAAAGAACGGGCAATATTAATAGCTCTATCAACAGGTAATTTTTCAAGAGACCGTGTAGAAGAACATCTTGATGAATTAGAACTGCTTACAGATACAGCCGGAGCTGAAACTGTATTTAAAATTTTACAGGATAAAAATCATCCCGATCCAGCATTTTTTATTGGCAAAGGAAAAGCAGAAGAAATAGCACAATTAATAGAACTGAATGATATCCAGCTTGTAATTTTTGATGACGACCTTAACCCTACGCAGGTAAGGAATCTGGAAAAGTTATTCGAAACGAAGGTGCTTGACAGAAGCGGTTTGATATTAGATATTTTTGCATCACACGCAAAAACACGCGAAGCAAAAACCCAGGTTGAGTTAGCACAGCTGCAATACATGCTTCCGAGATTAACGCGTGCATGGACTCACCTTTCTAAACAGTATGGCGGTATCGGTACAAAGGGACCCGGTGAAACACAAATTGAAACCGATAGAAGAATAATACGCACAAGGATTAGTAAGCTAAAAGAGAATCTCAAAAAAATTGAAGCTCAGCAGATAACCAAGAGCGCTTCCAGGAAAAATTTTATTAATGCTACTCTTGTTGGATACACAAACGCCGGTAAATCAACTCTATTAAATCTTCTTACTAATGCCGGAGTTCTTGCAGAGGATAAATTATTTGCAACTCTCGATTCAACAACGCGGTCTTTCGAGATTGATAAGAATAAAAAAATTCTTCTTAGCGATACCGTTGGTTTTATACGCAAGCTTCCGCATAATCTTGTTGCATCATTCAAGAGCACTTTAAATGTTGTAAAAGATGCCGACGTAATTCTTCATATTATTGATGCATCGCATGAGTTTTACGAAGATCATATTAAAGTTGTTGAAGAAACATTAAAAGAACTAAACTGCAGCAATAGAAAAGAACTGAAAATATTCAACAAGATCGACCTGTTGAAGGACCGGGATATAATAGAAACTCTTTCTAATCATTATCCCGGATCAATATTTATTTCTGCGGAGCGTGGAATAGGAATCGGTAAACTTCACGATTCGCTTAATGATATTTTTGAAAGGATTTTTACTTCTCACCGCATCAAGATTAATCATGCAAATTCTAAAATAATTTCAAAAATTTACGAACTTGCAGAAGTAATTAATGCAGAATATGATGACGATTTTGTAATCCTTGATTACAGGGCAAGCAGCACAAATCACAATCAAATTAAAAAAATAGTTTCCAATAAATAGCGAGGTAAATATGTACAGGAAGCATATCGTTTCTATTTTAACTCTTCTTTTATTCGCATCGGGTAATATACTTGCCCAGTTTCAGGGCGCATCTTTCTTTATGGATAAATCCTCAAAGGGATTTAACTTAAATGCCAACGAGGGCAAAAGAGAAACTGTTGTTGAAATTAATTTCGAAAAACCCTTTGCAGAAAAACCTACTGTTTTAGCATCGCTCAGCTTAATCGATTTACAGGGAGATAAATTTGAAGTTGAGGCAAACTCAAAAGTAAATCAAACACTTGAATCAAGAGGTTTAAAAATTGCTGTTGATGTTACTGGAGTTTCCCGGGATGGATTTGTATTGAAAGTGGTTGTTTGGGGAAATACAAAAGTAAATGCTGCCGGCTGAAGCTGGATAGCATTTAAGTAATTTTACAGCGAAATCATTGCAACATTAAGATAGAGGGATTAATAAGGGAAGCGAAATGAAATTAATTATTGATGGAAAAACTTTAACATTAGATAAGATCGAATATTTTTTAGAACATAACCCGCAAGTAGTGCTCTCTAAAGAATCTAAAGCCAGAGTATTAAAATCGCGCAAGTTAATTGATGAGTGGGTTGAAAAAGGAAAAACAATTTACGGTGTAACAACCGGGTTCGGCGGATTCTCAAGCGTTTCTATTCCGGTTAAGGATATTGAAAAACTCCAGGAGAATTTAATTATAAGTCATACTGCCGGAGTTGGAGAAAACCTACCCCCGTTTATTGTAAAGCTGATGATGTTACTCCGCGTTAATGCACTTGCAAGCGGTTATTCCGGAGTTCGCCTCGAAACGCTCCAGCTTCTAATTGATATGATTAACTTTCATATAATTCCTGTTATTCCATCACAGGGTTCTGTTGGTGCAAGCGGTGACCTCGCTCCCCTCTCCCACCTTGTACTTGCAATGATTGGAAAAGGTGATGTACAGATTATTAATAATATTTTGAGTGAAAAAGGAAAGCATGAGAGAATTATTTCTTCTCAAAGAGCATTAAGAAAGTTTGGATTAAAACCTGTTAGACTCTCTGCTAAAGAAGGTCTGGCTTTAATCAACGGAACGCAAATGATGACAGCATATGGCGCATACATTTGTATCCGGGCAAAGAAACTAATCAAGTTAGCAGATATTTCCGGCGCACTTTCTCACGAAGCACTTCGCGCAACCGATCGTGCATTCGATCCGCGCGTTCATAAACTTAGACCATATCCAGGACAAATTGAATCTGCAAAAAACATTCTTGAGTTAATAAAAAAGAGTGAAATCCGCGATTCACATTTACAGGATGATCCGCGCGTTCAGGATTCATATTCAATCCGATGCATTCCACAGGTTCATGGTGCATCAAGAGATGCAATTAATTATGTCTGCTCACGTATAGAAATTGAATTGAATTCAGTTAATGATAACCCGATTATATTCCCCGATGATAAAGATTACATTAGCGGTGGAAACTTCCATGGGCAGCCACTGGCATTACCTCTGGACTTTATGGCTATTGCTCTTTCTGAATTGGCTGATATTTCCGAAAGACGAATAGATCGACTTACAAACGGGTCATCAGAAAAATTACCAAAGTTTCTTGCCGCAGAAGGAGGTTTGAATTCTGGCTATATGATTGCACAATATACAGCAGCGGCTCTCGTTTCGGAGAATAAAGTTTTATCTCACCCGGCAAGTGTAGATTCAATACCAACTTCTGCCGGTAAAGAGGATTTGAATTCTATGGGTTCCATTTCTGCAACAAAATGTTACCGGGTATTAAAGAATGTTCAGAATGTGATTGCGATAGAAATGCTTCTCGCTTCACAGGGAATTGATTTTCTTAAACCTTTAAAATGCGGAGTGGGAACCAACGCAGCATTCAACACAATAAGAAAAAATATTCCATTCCTTAAGCGGGACCGAATATTGAAAAATGATCTGGATAAAATTCTAAAGCTTGTTGGTGATAATGAAATACTTAAGAATGTAGAGCGGGTTGTTAAGTTGATTTAGTTTCTTTTTCGTTATTCTGTTTTGTGATTTTAGATTTCTGTTTATATATGCTTTCTCTACCAAGACGTTCTCTTCGGTCTATCCATTTATCCAGCTTGGTAATGAACAAACCGAACAATGCCAATCCTATTAATATAAGTATTGTAACAAGAATGAATACTATTGTATAGAGACTCATACTAACTATTTATCTCCTCGAAATATTTAATTACCTCTGTGTATTCCTCACTAAAACTTTTCTTTTTATGATGACCCTCCTGATTCAAAATATATTCTCTTACATTTTTCAATGATGATTCACTCAATGATGCTACATAATATTCGTCTTGCCATTCGAATTTAGTACTTGTTAATTTATTTTTATTAATCCAATAGGATGATTCTCCTTTAATAAGCATTGCAACTTTACTTACTGATTGTTCTGTTCCCAATGATATTAGAACATGTGCATGATCATCCGTACAGTTAATCGAATCAATCCAGATTCCTTTGGTTTTTGCATTTGATTTAATATGCTCTATTAGGTTTTCTCTCAATTCGCGAAAGATCAATTTTTCTCTGTTTTTAGTTGAGAAAACCAGGTGAACCCATATTCTTACATAAGGCATGTCGCCCCCCTCTTTTTTTGGCTAAAGCCGGTTTGTTTTTTTTCTTTTTTTCCCCCGACCTGAAGGTCGGGGCATGTTAATAAATTGCAACAATTGTAATGTTTATTAGCAAATATAAATTGTCACCAACAAATTTAAATTGCCACGAGCTTTAGCTCGTGACAATAAATATTTTTAAAAACCATGGGCTTTAGCCCAACTAACTCACAGGTTCTCACATCAAGTTATAATAATTAATTGAAAGTTTAAACCTCGAAACAAACCCAAATTATGTGGGCAATTTAAAATCTAATCCTTAAGTTTCCATATAAAATATTTTTATTCGGAGAAACTCATGTCTATCATCCTCAACGGTTCAAATTTAACAGTAGAAAAATTAACTGCAATTGCGCGTTATAATGAAAAAGTAGAATTAGATTCTGATGCTTTAGAACGAATTAAAGTCTGCAGAAAAATGCTTGAAGAAAAAATCAACGCCCGTGAAATTATGTATGGAGTAAATACCGGAATAGGTGAGTTTTCAGAAGTTGTGTTAAACGATGACCAGGTAAAAGATTTCCAGAAGTATTTGATTTACAATCATGCAGCCGGTATCGGCGACCCCGCGCCAATCGAGTATGTCCGCGGTGCAATTGCCGGTAGAATTAATGTTCATGCTCATGGTATGAGCGGTATTCGTCCGGAAATTACTCTGACACTTGTTGAAATGCTGAACAAGAATGTTACTCCGGTTGTTTGTCAAAAAGGTTCTGTTGGTGCATGCGGAGATTTAGCACCGATGAGCCAGATTGCCCTTTTAATGATGGGCGAAGGTGAAGCTTATTACAAAGGTGAACGTTTATCCGGAAAAGCTGCATTTGAGAAAGCGGGAATTAAAATTCCCGGACTTCAAGCACGCGATGGACTTGGAACAATTAACGGTTCTAATCTTCTTACTGCGATGAGTGCAATTCATCTTTTTGATATTAACCGCTGGCTTAAACAGGCAGAAATTGCATGCGCTATGACTCTTGAAGCTCTCTTTGCAAATCTTAAACCTTATGATACCCGATTGCATGAAGTACGCGGATTCTCCGGTGCAGTGCGGAGTGCTAAATCAATTCTCAAATGTATTATGGGTAGCGATCTGCAGACCGGCAAACTTAAAACCAAAGTGCAGGATGCTTACTCAATGCGTTCAACACCTCAAGTTATTGGTGCGGCTCACGATGCTGTCCGCTGGGCTAAAGAACAGGTTGAAATTGAATTGAACGGTGTTGGAGATAATCCCATTTTTATGCCTGAATACAAATTAACTCTCACGGGTGCAAACTTTCAGGGGACACCTGTTTGTCTGCCGATGGATATGGTTGGTGCTGCAGTTACCATGGTAAGCGTTTTATCCGAAAGAAGATTAAACAGATTGTTAAATCCAGCATTAAGTGTCGGGCTGCCAGAATTCCTTACAAAAGGAGCTGGAATGTTTTCCGGTCTTATGCTCAGTCAATACACCGCCGATACATTGATTGCCGAACAAAGAATTCTCTCGATGCCGGCGTCAATTCAATCGATACCCGCTGCGGCGGATCAGGAAGATTTTGTTTCGATGGGAATGAATACTGCTATTAAGAATGCACAAATTCTTGATAACGCATTCGGAGTATTAGGAATAGAATTTATTGCAGCAGCACAAGCTCTCGACTTTAGAAATTTTACAAATGGAAAAGGTGTAACAAAAGCACATAAAGTTGTTCGTAAATATGTTGAACATCTGGATGTTGACCGACCATTATATCCGGATCACACAAAGATGAAAGAAGTTGTAAAGAGTTGTGAAATATTAGAAGAGGTAGAAAAAGAAATCGGTTTGCTTGAATAAATAATATTCATTGACAAGGGCTTTGTTATAAAGCCCTTTTTTATTCTGTACTGATCTCAAACTCCTTTTCTATGCTTATTTTTTTCCCAGTAAGATCATCAGTAACATTAAAAGCTATTTTATATTTGCCGGGTTTATAAGAAGAATCTATCTGTAGTTGAGTTTCAATTAATAAATCTGATAATTTTTCTTTTGATTTCTGGTCAATCAATCCCTCTCCAACGCTTTCTAATTTTTTACCATCCGGCGTAATTAAATCCGCCGTATAAGAAAGTTTTGCAGAGTATTCCTCTCCGGTTCTGTTCTGAGTAAATCCTTTTACGCTACACGATGCATTTAGCTCCCAGCCTTCTTCCATAGAATAAATAAATGCCTCGGCAGAGTACAATTCAAACTTTTCTTCTTTGCCTGAACATGCTGCAATTAGCACCATTAGAAAAAGGGCCGGATAAATCCGACCCTTATAAAATATTTGCATATATTCTTTCAATCTGTTGATAATTAATTGTTCTTCTTAAACTCTTCCATGAATGCTACTAATTCCTCAACTCCTTTTTTCGGGAATGCGTTATAAATTGAAGCGCGGATTCCGCCAACACTTCTATGACCTTTCAATCCTTCAAAACCTTTCTTCTTAGCTTCATCAATAAATTTCTTTTCAAGATCCTCGTTCGGCAATTTGTAAGTTACATTCATTAAAGATCGGTCTTCAATAGCTGTTGTTCCTTTATAATATCCGCCGCTTCCATCAATCGCATCATAAAGAATTTTAGCTTTTTCAAGATTACGCTTATACATTTCATTGAGTCCGCCCATGTTTAAGAGCCACTTAAATACTAATCCTGCAATGTATATTCCAAAAGTTGTTGGAGTGTTATACATCGAATCGTTTTCAACATGAATTTTGTAATTCATATATGTATGAAGCGAATCAGAACTCCTTTCGAGAAGATCTTTGCGGATTATTACAACGGTAACACCGGAAGGACCGATATTTTTTTGCGCGCCGGCATAGATTAATCCGTATTTGTTTATATCGAGCATTTTGTGAAGGAAGTCTGATGAAGCATCGCATACAAGAGGAACGTTTCCTACTTCGGGCTCATTGCGCCACTGAGTTCCGTAAATTGTATTGTTGGACGTAAAGTGAACGTATGATGCATCCGGATCGAGTTTCAATTCCGATTGTTTTGGAATACGCACAAAGTTTTCGCTTTCAGTTGATGCGGCTATATTAACCGGGCCAACACGTTTTGCTTCTTTAACAGATTTTTTTGCCCACGATCCTGTTACAATATAATTGGCTTTGTTTTTAGGAGGCATCAGATTTAACGGCACCATCGAAAATTGAAGTGTGGCGCCGCCCTGTAAAAACAGGATTGAATAATTATCGCCGATATTTAAGAGCTTGCGTAAATCAGCATCAGCATCTTTTATAATGCCGTCAAAAATTTTTCCGCGGTGACTCATTTCCATAACACTCATACCGCTTCCTTTATAGGAATACAAATCCTTCTGAGCATCAAGCAATACTTCTTCCGGTAAAATAGCCGGTCCCGCACTTAAATTATAGATTCTCTTTTCCATTTTTAGTTCTCCATTTATTAATGTTTCGTAGCTAAATCACGTGTATTAGCAAACCATCTCTAAGTTTCGGTTCAAACCAGGTTGACTTAGGAGGCATAGTTTCTCCGGCATCTGAAATGTTAATTAAATCATCGACCGAAACGGGATACATAGAAAACGCAACCGCTGCTTTACCGCTATCAACTAGTTTAATCAATTCATCTGTTCCTCTAATTCCGCCAATAAAATCGATTCTGTTATCAGTCCGCGGATCTTCAATTCCAAGCACCGGATGTAATAAATAATTTTGTAAAATACTTACATCAAGATTATCGCCTATAGAATCCGCATGTTTTACATTTTGATTAGGTTTTAGTAAATACCATTTCTTATCAATATACATAGAAATATTTTTTGCAGAAGCCGGTGATGACGAGGCGGTTTCTTCAACACTAAAATTTGTTTTTACTTTTTCGATGAATTGTTCCCTGCTCATTCCTTTTAGATCGTGAACAACGCGATTGTATGGCATAATTCTTAGCTGATCTGCCGGGAATAAAACCGCAAGAAAGAAATTATATTCTTCGCTCCCGTAATGATTAGCATTCTTTTCCTTTTTAACTTTTTGTGTTCTGCTTGCACTTGCTGCACGGTGATGCCCATCGGCAATGTAAAGGTTTTTTACTTTTGCAATTGAATTGACAATAACTTTCTCTGCGTCAGGATGCAAGATCCAAACCTGATGCTTAATTTTATCCGGTGCTGTAAAATTATATACAGGTTCATCATTCATTATAGTATCATTAACAACTTTATCAACTTCCGGAATCCCGCGATAAGTTAAAAACACCGGTCCTGTTTGTGCTTCGGTTGTTAAAATATGATTTGTCCTATCGTCTTCTTTTACCTTTCTTGTTTTCTCATGTTTTTTTATCACATCATTATTATAATCCTCAACAGAAAATGTTGCGGCAATACCAACCTGTGAATGATTACCCATAGTAAGTTTGTAAATATAGAGATGCGGTTCGTTATCCTGAATCAGTGGTGCTTCTTCTTTCAAACGTAAAAAATTCTCGCGGGCTTTCAGATAAACTTCTTTCGAATAGACATCAATATCTGCATCCATTTCAATTTCGGAACGTGTTACGCGTAATAAACTAAGAGGATTTCCTTTTGCAAGTTCTGCTGATTCTTCTCTATTAACTACATCATAAGGAACGCTTGCAACAAGATGAGCAACTTTATTGTGTGGTCTTACTGCATTAAAGGGACGTATTACTGCCATTTATTCTCCGGAAAATTCTAAAATTTTGTAGTGAAAATTAGCACTTATGGTTATGATTGTAAAATTAAATCGGGATGGATTTTAGTAAAAACGAATGAAATTTTGAGCGGCAGAGCAATATTTTAATGCCGTGCCGCTCTTTGTTTATTAACCAATGTTTATTGAATCATTTTAATCATAATACCGATTTCTTCAACCATTTCGCTAGTATTTCCGCTGAAACCAACACTTTTAAACCGGACATTTCCATTTCCGTCAATAATAAATTTGGTCGGAATTCCGGAAACTTTGAAAGCCGAGACAACTTCATTTTTATCATCCATTAAAACATGGAATGGATAATTATTCTTTTTTATAAAGTCTGATGCGTTTTTAACTTTGTCTTCAACATTTTCCCATGTATTAACGAAAAGAAATTTTGCTTTGCCGGTTGTTTCATATTTTTCAACAGCTTCTTTCATTCCCGGAAATGAAGCGAGACACGGACCGCACCATGTTGCCCAGAAATCTACGATTACAACTTTACCTTTGAAGTCGGACAAAGAAACCTTCTTGCCCTCAAGATCAACGAGAGTAAATTGAGGTGCCGGTTCATTTATCAAATCCTTGCTTAGTTTTGCCATTAATTTTTCTGTAGCAGCATCTTCAAATTTCTTAAAGTAATTCTCAAATTCGTTTTCCTTACTGTCGGTTTTAACAAATGCTTCTTTCAACATATCTTTCATCTTAGAAGTACTAACTGCTTTCTTAAAAAATTCTTCAAGTTCCTTTTTTGCAATATCATATTTACCATTTGCAAGTAAACCGGAAACATATCTTTCATTTAATTCTGGTTCTTCTCTGTTCGTTAATTGAACTGCTTCTGTTAAAGCTTTTTCTGCTTCAGCATTTTTATTTTGCTTAAGTAAAATTGCTCCGTACGTATCCATTACCATACCCAGAGAATATTTGCGGGATTTTTCCCATTCCTTTGTAGAAGATAACTGAGGACGTTTACCTTTAGGATTTGCAACATCATCCTTTGCCAGCTGAATCCCCTTTGATGCAAGTTCTTCGGCAAGATTCAAGTTTTCATTTGATTCGTACAGTGACCATGCTAACGAATTATACGTCATGGAATTTGCGCTTTTATTTGCATTTAATAACTCTACAGCTTTAGTAATGTTGTTCTCTTTTTGTAAGGTTGAGATAATATCACTGTACATATAATTTATATATGAATAAAAGGGGCTGCTGGTATCAAGATATTTGAATGTGATCTCAAAAGTTTTCAAGAACTCAATTTTTTCAGCGGACGACTTGAGTTGTCTGTACTCTTGAAATTTTAATACAGGGATATACTTACCATCAGGGTATTTTTGTTTGTATTCGTTTTCTAATGTCAGGGCTTTATCTACCATTCTATTGGATCTGTAAATATTCATCAATTGAATTTTATCATCTTCGTTATCTGCAGCAGTTTTCGCATACTCTTCTATTTCTTTTGCTATTAATTCTTCGGCATTTTCCTTGTCAACGTTTCTTATTAAATATAGATAGATACTAATAAAGTCTTTCTTGCTTGCGGGGAATAATTCGAATTCTTTCTTAATTAAGCTATAAGCTGCTGGAAGGTCAGGATCCAGTTCAAATGCCTGAAACCATGAAGCATAGCCCATTGCTAATCCTGCTGAACTATATTTCAAAGTATTTCCTTTAGAATCAAAAAGACTGATCATATATAATTTCTTGTTATTATTATCAAATCCTTCCTCACCTTTAAATCTTATGACAACACCGGTAGTAGTGTCGGTAGTTGTAAAACTGCCTGTCCAGATGTTCCCCTTTTTAATAAGATCATACTCCTCAGTTAAGTCTATGTTCTTGCTGTATTCAGAAACATATGCTTTAACCCATGTAGATTTTTCCAGAATTGTATTTTGCGGATTATAAGTAATTGTGATTTTTGCACCCGGTACCGGTTTTTGTGGCGAAAATGAAAAATTCTTGTCGCCGGCAAATATTATTGATGTAAAACAAACTAATACTGTTAGTAAGTTTATTGCGGATTTTAAACGGTTCATCTTTTCACCCCATTTATTTTTTGGATTTAGTGTTTCTTTAACTTGAATACTGGCTTATAAAAATAAGTATAATCATTGCTTGCTACAACTTACATAAGGGGAATTTATTTTCGTTATTCATTGTTTTATATAACTGAAAGGGGAAATTTTATGCAAACAGAAACAAAGTATTTTACACCTTCGGAAGCTGTAAGGACTTTACCGCTTGTGAAAAAAATTGTTTACGACATACTAAGCGATGCTTCGGAATTACGGATTATTTCTTCCAGTCTTGCTGTAAATGTTGAGGACGATCCCGACGTAAAAAGACTTACACATAACATCGAGGGATATCTTAAAGAGCTGGAAGAGATTGGCTGTTATTTTAAAGACTGGAATTTCCAGTTAGGGCTTGTTGATTTTCCTTCCATTATAGGTGGTAAAGAAGTAATGTTGTGCTGGCGGAGTGATGAAGATAATATTAAATACTTTCATGGGTTTGATGAAGGATATGTTGGAAGAAAACCAATTCCGGAAGAATATTTCAAATAAAAAGTCCGCCTAAAAATAAACGGACTTTTATAAAAATATCAAAATTTAGTTTTTTTGTTCTTCTATGCGGTAAGTGTGAGTAATTTCAACTGCTTTCTGTAGCATTGCAGTAACACTGCAATATGTTTTTAGCGAGAGTTCAATCGCTCTTTCAACTGCTTCTTTAGGAATACCCTTTCCATAGAAAACATATTCAAGATTAATTTTTGTATAAACCTGTGGGTGAGTTTCCTGAACATCTGCAGTAATATTCATTTCGAAACCATCAATATTTATTTTTTTCTTTTTCAGTATTACAGCAATATCACTTCCTGAACATCCGGCAAGAGAAAGTAGAATTAATTCTTTGGGTCTTATTCCGGCATTACTTCCGCCAAAGTCTTCAGGTCCATCCATAACAACCCAGTGGTTGGAATCGGTTTTGCCCATAAATGTTACGCCCTGAATCTGCTTTACAACAGCTTTTTTAGTAGCCATTCATTTCTCCATTTTAATTTTTTCTAATGGTGATATGATGAAGAATCAACAACAAAGTTTCAAACAGAACTAAAATTAAACACCTATATCTTCATACCAAAGTTGAGGATTATTCTTTATAAAATCCTCCATAATCTTAATACATTCGGAATCGTTCATAATTTCCAGATCAACACCGCAAGAGCGGACATAATCCTCCGGTCCCTTAAAATTCTTGTTTTCGCCAACAACAATTTTGGGGATTTTATAGAGCAATGCAGTTCCGCTACACATATCGCATGGAGAAAGTGTAGAATATAAAACAGCCCGTTGATAATCTTTTGCACTTAATCTTCCGGCATTTTCTATACAATCCATTTCTGCATGAAGAATAGCGCTCCCTTTTTGAACACGTCTGTTGTGACCTCGTCCAACAATCTTTCCATCAATCACCAGCACAGATCCGATTGGGATTCCTCCTTCGCTTAATCCTTTTTTAGCTTCTTCTATCGCTTCTTGCAAAAAAATATCTTTCATAATTCTCTCCATGAACACAGTTTTCATTTGTCAGTTTATAAATTTCTAAAACAATATTATGAGATTTCTCCCATACCATCAACGATTTAGTCTTGCATTAACTTCTTCTCCCCCCCTTTTAATTTTCCTGTGAACTGATAATTGAACACTTTCCATCATTTACAAATTAATACGGATAAAAGAAATAAAACAAAACCGAGAATGCAAAGAAGATCCACATTCCGCTTGATACCTGTCTTATTCTTCCGGCAAAAAACATTGTTAAAGGATATACAACAAATCCGGCTGTCATTCCTATTCCCAGGTTATAGGTAAAACACATTAACGTCATTGTTACAAATACCGGGATCGATTCAGCAAGGTCATCGAACTTTAAATTAGCAACCGGACTTATCATTAGTAAACCAACTATTATAAGAGATGAGCCGTAAGCATAAGCCGGGATTGCTGAGAAGAGGGGTGCAAAAAAGAGTGCTGTTAAAAATAGAACCGCTGTAACAAGAGCTGTTAAACCGGATTTTCCACCGGCTTCTATTCCCGTAGCTGATTCTATATATGTTCCGGTAGTAGAGGTACCTAATAGCGAACCGGCTATTGTAGCAAGTGCATCGCACAACATCGGTTTTTCAATTTCCGGCATGTTTCCATTTTCATC
>JAGXSM010000251.1 GCA_018333725.1 Melioribacter sp.
TTTTGCAACAAATTTTTTTATTGCAAATTCAGCTTTTGATTTAAACATTACAAAAGATAGTCTTTATTATATGTTCCCTAATCAATACGTTTTATATAAAGCAAGCAAGAGTGGTATCGTTTCCCAAATCAATTCTAAACCAAATTATTTTATCGAAGCAAACCAAAAAATTAATGTGAGAGATGAGAATAGAAAATATAATATAATTAATAAAATATTTGTGAATGATATAACTCTTTTTGTCAATACCACTTTTGAAAATAGACAGAGATACTTGTTCTTTGATATAATTTCAAAAGAGGGAGAAGTATTAAAAACAAAATTAAAATATGATAAAGGTTGGAATTTGCAAAGAACGCGTGATAAAGAATACTTTTACTCGATTGGTTATGATTGGGCAAATACAAAAAAAGGACTATCAAATAACATCCCAATTGTTGTGAAAAAATTTAAAATTAAAAAGAATTTCAAGAATTTATGAAAAATAGATATTGTTTTGGATTTATAGTCATTCTAATTATTCTCAATGTTGTTTTATTAATTAAAGTAAATAATTATGATATCCGCTTTGGGAAATTATATAAAGAATACTACAACATTAAGAGAGTTTTATATGATAACGACGGTAATGGTAAAAGGTTATACTCGGATATTTATAACTATTATGATGTTGTTTTTAATAAACCTATTAACAATTCTAAATACAAATACATTCTAATAGCTGTTTTTAATACTAATGACTGCCCAACTTGCTTATATAATGAGATTAAATTTTTGAATGATATATTTAGTTTAAATTCAATCCCCATTCAATCATATTATATAGGTGATGAAAATGTATTAAAATCAAACAAAGCTAAATTTTTCTCACTTGAAGTAACTGATGAATCTAAATTGTTTAATCCATCATTAGAGATATTAAGTACTTTTATTTGTTTAGTTGATAATGAGAAACATCTTTTACTAATTCATAAACCAGAAATCGGAAATATCAATAAATCCGAGGTTTTCTATTCAAGGGTAAAAAGAATAATAAATTAGTTCCTTGAATAAAGCTTATTTTACTATTGGGCAAAATTTTAATATTTTTAATCGAGTAATAAATAAAATTGAAAATCACGCTTGCAAATAAGCACATTTAGCATACGTCGCCCGGTTACAGTAGCAATGTTTTTTATCGGCATTGCATTAATGGGTATATTTGCTTTCTCCCAGCTTGGTATCGATTTACTTCCAAATGTCAATATACCTCATCTTATTGTTCAGACAACTTTTCCTAATGCAACACCCGAAGAAGTAGAAAAACAAATTACAGAACCTCTTGAATCTGCTGTAGGAACTGTTACCGGAATTAAGAAGATTGTATCGGTTTCTAAAGAAGGAATTTCTGTAATATCTGCCGAGTTTGTATGGGGAACCGATATGAAGTATGCCCTCCTTTCACTCCGAGAAAAACTTGATAATATGAGCTTTGCTTTACCAAGAGAAGCCGGTAGACCAACAATAATAAGATCGGATCCATCCGCTTCGCCTATTATGACTCTTGTATTAGCACCAGCACGTTCAAAAAAAAATCAACCGAATTCAATCACTAATCCAGAATCCAGCAACCAGAATCCAGCATCCAGCTCCCTTTCTTCTACTAATGCTGATTTACAATTCGTTGATCACTCATCAGATTACCGGGATATAAAACGATTAACCGATCTTAAAGAAGCCGCACGGATTCTATTTAAGAGAAGGTTCGAACAGATAGATGGAGTTGCCCAGGCGGTTATTACCGGCGGATTGGAACGCGAGATTCTAATTCAGGTTGATCCTTCCAAACTGAATTTATACAATATCAAATTCGAAGATGTGGAAAGAGCATTAACCTCGTCCAACCTTAATATGCCAGCCGGGTCAATAATGAAAGGACTTTTCAGGTATTCTCTAAGAACGCTCGGTGAGTTTCAAAATTCCAGAGATATTCAGGAAACAATTGTTAAAAAGAATTTGAACGGCAGTACAATTCTTATAAAAGATATTGCAGTTGTTACGGAGAACTTTAAGGAAAGGGAAGGATTAACACGTTATAACGGAAGCGAAGCTATCGGTATTCTTATCTATAAAGAACCGGATGCAAATACTGTTTCAATTGCCCAGGTTGTTAAAGAAACGGTTCAGATACTTCACAGGGATTACCCAGAATATAGTTTATTAGTTGTTTCAGATCAGTCCTCATTTATTGAACAGGCAATTTCGAATGTAAAACAGGAAATTTTTTACGGAGGTATTCTTGCAGTAATTGTTCTCTTCTTCTTTCTTGGGAACATAAGGCATATATTCATTATCGGAATTACAATTCCCGCTTCCTTAGTAATTACCATTTTACTTCTATATCTATTCAATATTAATTTCAATATAATTTCTCTTGGCGGGCTTGCAGTTGGAATAGGTATGCTTCTGGATAATGCAATTATTGTTATTGAAAATAATACCCGGTACCGTGAACTTGGTGAGAAGAACCGGCTTGCAGTAATAAAGGGGACAAAAGAAGTTTCGATGCCCATAGTTGCTTCTACATTAACAACTATTGCAGTTTTTTTACCGTTAATTTTTGTAAGAGGAATTGCCGGGGAATTGTTCAGGGATCAATCTTATGCAATTGCATTTTCTTTAACTGCATCTATAATTACAGCACTAACGCTTATTCCGATGCTGGATTCAAGGGAAAGCTTCCAGATAATTAAAAATCCGGAAAAATATTTGTCCGGATACTTAATAATAGATACCAATAAACATAAAAATATTTTTAAGAAATTCTTCTGGTGGCTTTTCCTTCCATTTAAAATAGTAATTAAGTCGTTCATTTTTATTTCTGCCTATTCGTATCTAAAGGTATCCTCTTTATTAAGAAAGCGTTTTAGTTTCTTTTTTACCGGCGTAGATAAGTTCATGAATTTCACAATTGAAAAGTATGAACGGTTATTGGAGTGGGCTCTGGAAAATAAAAAGAAAGTTCTGCTTATCACTTTTGCATTGATTATACTTACAATACTTGTTGTTATTAATATGAAGAAGGAGTTTATTCCTAAAGGTGATCTTGAAGAGTTTATAATAGAAATTGAGTACTCATCCGGAACATCTTTAAGGGGCAACGCCGAATTAACCTCAAAGATTGAAAATGCCGTTATCTCCATTCCTCATGTCTCCGCAATTGTTTCAAATATTGGAAGAGTTAACGAATTCGATTTTCTTAATAAAGAACAGGTCTCGGTTAATAAAACAAATTTAATAGTAAAACTCGATTCATATGAAAACTACCAGGAAGTTCAATCAAAGCTTAGATCCGTCTTCGAAAATTTAAAGGGAATTAAATACTCATTTAAAGAAGTAAGAACCAGTTATTCGATGATAATTAATCCATCCGATAACGACATTGCAATAAAAATTAAAAATAAGGATATAGATCGTGCATATACGAAGGCAGAAAAAATTATCGAAGAAATAAATGCAGCACAAATTTACGGTTTAAAAGAATTGCGAATCGGAATTGAAAGAGGTAATCCGGAATATACTATAACAATCGATCGTGAAAAATGTCTGGCTTATGGAATTAATGTAAGTGAAGTTGCCAATCAAATAAGTAATATGACCAGAGGTAAAGTTGTAACTTATTTCTCGGACTTCGATAAAAAAGTTGGTGTGAATATAAGGACTGCAGATAATAACCGTGACGATATAAAGTCGATTCTCAACAATTATGTTATAAGCGGTAACACTAAAATAGAGCTGAAGAATCTTGTTAACTATAATTTCGGTTACAATTACAATGAGATATGGCGCGAAGATCAATCCAGAACACTATATCTTTATGCAAAAGTAGAGAATGCTAAAATTGATGAAGTAATTGATAAAATTAATAATGTTAATTCCCGAATACCAAAATCCGGCGAGGAGATTATTTCTGTTGGCGGTATTAATGAAGAAATAAACGATGCTTTTTCAACACTCTATATTGCTTTAATTATTTCGGTCCTATTGATGTATATGGTTCTGGCATCCGAATTTGAATCTTTTCTTTATCCTTTTATTATTTTATTTTCAGTACCGCTTGGATTAATTGGAGGTGTTCTTCTGCTCTACATTTTTGGAGAAAGTTTAAGCATTATTTCCATAATGGGTCTTTTGATATTAATAGGAATTGCTGATAACGATGCAGTTGTAAAAATGGAATTTATTTTAAGAAAAAGGGAAGAAGGTTTATCTATTCGTAATGCTATTTTAGAAGCCGGCAAAGACCGTTTTAGACCGATTGTTATGAACTCTTTTACAGTTATATCTGGATTATTACCGATGATGATAGGAATTGGTGCGGCTACGCAATTACGTGTTTCACTCTCGCTTGCTGTTATAGGCGGATTAATTTCTTCTACTTTACTTACATTGATTATTATACCTGTCCTTTATACTTATGCAGAAAAGTTTTCGAAGAAAAGAAATTCTATAAATTAGCTTTGAATTCAGGAGGGGAAATGAAATTAAAATTATGGATGGTAATCTTAACCGTTGTAATTCTGCTTGGAGTACTGCTTCTTGTTATCCTTCCAGCTAATTCCACTGAAGAAGTAAATAAGGAAAATGTTAATATAAATTATGATAAGCTGGACGAAGTAGTTTTTGATGTTAAAACCGATCGTGTAAAAAGAGGAAACTTACTTCTTTATATAAATGCCAATGGAATTATAAGAGCAATTGATGAACTTGAACTTACTTCTAATATCAGCGGTGTTATAAATACAATTAATATTTATGAAGGTAAACAGGTTAAAAAAGGGGAGTTATTAATTGGTCTTGACGACCGCGAGTATGAGATAGCTTTGAATGATGCTATTTCCAAAGTAACAGATGCAAAAGTTGAATACGGTTTCTTAGTAAGGGAGTCTACAAATGATACCACGGTTAATCCCAAAGCGAAAGAGTATCTGGATCAGATTAATCAACTTGAAAAAGATTTTGCACTGGGTAAAATAGATGAAGCTAAATACAATGATTTGAAAAATGAGCTCGATATGAAACTTATATTTACCGGTGCTAAAAGAGAGGAAGTGATACAGAGTAAAAGCGGACTGACAGGAGCAATAAATTCTTATAAAAGAGCAAAATTGAATTTTGAATACACAAAAATTAATTCACCATTTAACGGAAGTGTGGGGGATTTTGATCTTGTTGTTGGGCAGAGGATTAGTGCAGGACAAAAGTTATGCAAGCTATTCAATAACTCAACACTCAAAATTGATATCGGCGTTCTGGAGAATGATATTTCTAAAATAAAGATAGGAAGGAGTGCAAAAGTGGAAGTTCCTTCCATTGAAGGAGAATATTTTAGCGGGCGCATTGTCTATATTAGTCCATATATCGATAAGGAAACAAAAACATGCAAGGTAACCGTCCAGTTACAGAATCTTTCCAATAAACTTAAACCGGGTATGTTTGCAAGAGTGCTACTTGAAACAGAAAATTTGAATAACCGGGTATTAATACCAAAGGAAGCTTTGCTGGTAAGAGATAAGCGTAATTTAGTATTTGTAGTAGAAGATGGACTTGCCAAATGGAAATACGTTCAGATAGGTAAGCAGAATGATCAATTAATTGAAATTGAAGAAGGCGTGTTACCCGGCGAAGAGATTATTGTTGATGGTCATTACACTCTTGCCCACGATGCAAAGGTTAAAGTAATTAATTAGTTAATGTTAGTTTTCTGACTGAGAAATTTGAAAAAATTTTTTTACACATTTATAACACACCCCGTTACAACAGCAATGTTCTTCTTCAGTGTTGTTGTGGTGGGAGTAGTGTCGCTATTCAATCTTCCGGTTGAGCTTACACCTCATATAGAGTATCCACGGTTATCAGTTTCGGCTTCCTGGGCAGGAGTATCACCTGAAGCAGTAGAAGCTCATCTAACATCACCCATTGAAGCAGAGCTTTCAACAATAATGGGCGTCAAAAAAATATCTTCTGTTTCATCTGAAGGGCTGTCCAGTATTACGATAGATTTTCATCCAGGTACGGATATCAATTTTGCAAGGATAGAAATAAATGAGAAACTTACATCACTCAAAAAAGGATTACCGGTAGGAATCTCCTCACCAAGGATATCACAATATATTCCGAAAGATTTTCAAGACCTTCAGGGATTTCTTACATATTCTGTCTCCTCAAAACAGAGTGCAAATGAAGTAAGAAAATATTTAATAGATAACGCGCTTTATAAATTAAAAGCTATTGATGGTGTTTCCAACGTTGAAATAAGAGGCGGCACCGAACGGATTATTGAGATAATTATAGATTACAATAAGGTTAAGGCACTTGGAATTACTAATGAAGAAATTAATAGTGCTATTGCAGAATCGGAGGTTATTAAATCCGCAGGTAAAATCGAGAATCGTTATTTGCATATTTACTTAAAAGTTAAGAATGAGGTTATTCATCCGGCGGAGGTTGGAGAACAGATAGTAAAAAAGTTAAAGAATGAACAGTCGATAAGAATAAGGGATATTGCAAAAATATCTGATGACTTTGAAGAACCTCAGAGTTACTATAGAATTAATGGAAAGGAAACTGTTACAATAGTTATTAGCAAAGAACCGGGCGCCAACACATTCAGCGTTGCTCAGAATATTGATAAGGAACTTAACAACATTGCCTCGTCATTTCCAACAGATTATACACTTGTTAAGGAAATTGATAAAAGCAAACAAATGTCTAAAGAATTGGATTCTCTTTATAAAAACGGAATCTTTTCATTCTTAATATTAACATTAATTCTTGTGCTGATTTTTAGAAATATTAAGTATCCTTTTATCATCATTCTCTCTATTGTTTTTTCACTCTTTTTTTCATTTGCACTTTTTTACATGTTTAATCTGTCCCTTAATATCATTACTATTTCCTGTTTTATAGTCGGTTTTGGTTTTATTGTAGATAATTCAATAGTTGTAATTGACTATTTAGACAAGCACTACACAGGAAGGGGGACAAAATATCTTGCCGTTTTAATCAAAGAGATTTCTTTACCTTTAGCAACATCTACAATTACAATTATAGCAGTTTTCATACCACTCGTTTTTCTTACAGGAGAATTAAAACTCTACTTCAATCAATTTGCTCTTGGTGTCGGTTTTACACTTACTGCATCCCTTATAGTATCATTGACAGTTGTTCCGCTATTATTTCTAAAATCGTTTCACATTTCTAAGGTAAATCAAATATCATCAGGACTTACAAAGGTTTTATACAGGGTTTATAAATTTATTACGGCCGGTATAATTAAAAGAAAAAAAATCAGTATTGCTATATTGATACTACTAATAGGAATACCGGTTTGGCTAATACCCAATAGAATTGAATCTCCGTTGATTGGTGATATTTACAATTCTGTTTTCGATTCCGAATTATATACTGATATTAAACCTTATGTTAATTATGCATTGGGTGGAAGTTTAAATTTATTTTTTAATCATGTTACCAGAGGAGAATTATGGAGGTACGGAGAAGAGACCTACATATATATAAGACTTGAACTGCCTAATGGAAACAGGATTGAAAGAATTAATAAACTTAGTACTGATTTAGAAAATGATATAATGCAGTACAAAAATAATTACGAAAATCTTATCGTAAATATTATGGATGAAGAGAATGCAACATTACGGGTGGAGTTTACAGAAGCACAGGCAAATACAGCATTCCCATATATTTTGAAAAACTATGTTACAGCATATGCTACAAGATTAGGCGGTGTGAATTCATATGTATATGGATTTGGGCCGGGTTTTTCGAATGCTGGAGGTGGTGCCAGCAGTATGTTTAATGTTGTAATCAAAGGATTCAATTATGAAAGGGTAAAATCTCTGGCAGAAGAATTCCGGTCTAAAATAATAAAAAATCCAAGGGTAGATAATGTAGATATTGATAAATCGGTTTTCTACTGGTCGCCGGAAACATTTGAGATTATAGGAAAGATCGATCGTGAAAAGTTATCGGCATACAATATTTCAGTTAATGAGCTTTTTTCAATAATTGCAAAAAATAGCGGCGGTAATTTTACAAATGATAGATTCCGGATTAATAATGAAGAGGTAGAATACCGTGTTAAGTTTTCGAATTATAATGATGTTCAGCTGAATGATCTGGAAAATATTATTGTATCTAATCCAAAACAAAGCATCTTGAAAGTAAGAGATTTAATTCAATTTCAAGAAAGGAAAGTTCTTTCTTCAATAAACAGGGAAGATCAACAATACATAAGAAATGTAAGCTTTGAATTCAAAGGTCCATATAAATATGGGCAGAAGTTTATGGAAACATCAATCCAATCAATGATTATACCGGAGGGTTATAGCCTAAAACCGGCTGAATTTTCATTTCTTTTTAATGAAAAGGATGAGTTAGATATACTTCTGGTATTTATTGCAGCACTGATAATTATTTTTATGATAACGGCTTCACATTTAGAATCATTAAAGAAACCATTTATAATTATCCTTTCTATTCCATTTGCATTAGTCGGATCTGTATTTCTTTTCTGGTTGTTCGATTTAAATATAGAAAGAGGAGCATATTCCGGGATGTTATTGTTAATAGGATTATCTGTTAGTAATTCAATAATGCTAATAAACTATTTATCTAAAAATGTAAATAATTGTACTGTTGATGAAATTATAAGATCAGCAACTACCAGAATCCGCGCAATTGTCTCAACTTCTGCTACAACAATATTTTCTCTAATACCTTTCATCGTTAGTGCTGAGTCCAGTTTCTGGAAAAATCTTAGTTTAAGTATAGTAGGTGGAATATTTACATCAGCACTGTTTGTTATATTTTTTGTTCCATTTATCTTTTATGCATTGAATAAAAAAGGATCGTGATTTTAAGAAATCTAAAAAGAGATCCTCTGCTTGCAATCAAATCATAATCTTCTTATTTTTTCAGCGCCATTGTCAGGCATTTGCCGGACGATGGCAATTTTTTTTATACCACCAGTTAAAGGAGTTAAATCAGTGACAAATTTTGTATATCTGAGCAAAGAAAAAATTCGTGAGATGGAAAAAGAACTTACTGATTTAAAGACAAATGGACGGAAATCCATGGCAGAAAGAATTGCAGAAGCGCGTTCTCATGGAGATCTATCCGAAAATGCAGAATATGATGCGGCAAAAGAAGAACAGGGTTTACTCGAATTAAAAATCAGTAAACTTGAAGAGCTTCTTTCGCGTGCGCGGGTTATAGATATATCTAATATGCCCAAGGATCAGGCGCATATACTTTCTACAATTACTGTAAAGAATCTTGGGAATTCAAAAACATTTAAATATACTCTTGTCTCTCCGGAAGAAGCAGATCTTGAAAAAGGTAAAATCTCTATTTCATCTCCTGTTGGACAGGCATTAATGGGGACAAAAGTCGGACAAAAAGTTCAGGCAAAGGTACCCGCCGGAACAATTAATTTTGAAGTAATAAAAATAGACTGATCTTGTTAGATGAATCATACATACAGATTGCCTTAGAGCTTGCTAAGAAAGGGAAAGGAAAAGTAAGTCCTAAACCGCTTGTGGGTTCGCTGGTCGTAAAAAATGATAAGATAATCGGCGCATCCTACCGTAATTCTCCCGATGAAGTTAGTCCGGAAATACTTGCAATTGAAGGTACAAAAGAAAATCCGGAAGGATCTACTCTCTATACCAACTTAGAACCCTGCTCATCTTCACAAAAAGATTTCAATTGCCTTGATCGGATAATCGCTTCTAAAATAAGCAGAATTGTGATTGGTTCGGTTAACACCAATCCATCATCAGGCGGTAATTCAATAAAGAAGTTGAAAAGAGCCGGAATAGAAGTTATAACCGGAATGCTCGAAAAAGAATGTTACGAGCTGAACAAATTTTATTTTAAGTACTCAAATTCTTCTATTCCATATGTAACATTAAAAATGGCTACCACAATTGACGGTAAGATTGCTGATAAATCGGGTAATTCAAAGTGGATTACATCTGTAGAATCGAGAAGTATGAATCACCAATTGCGTAGCGAACATGATGCTGTTCTTATTGGTTATAACACTGTTAAAAAAGATAATCCTCAGCTCACGGTAAGATTGGTTGAAGGGAGAAATCCAAAGAGGATTATACTCGATTCGGAATTAAAATTGAGTCATCATTCCGATCTTATTCAAAAGAATTATGATAGAAATCTTATTGTTGTTACTTCCAAAAAGAATAAAACCAGAAAGAAGAAAATTGCTAAATTCGAAGCGAGTGGAGTTGAAATTATTTTTGCACCTCATAAAAAGAATGACGACCTCGATCTGACTGCAATACTTAAAAAATTAGGAGAGAAAAATATTACATCATTATTGGTTGAAGGCGGCGGAAAAGTATTTTCTAATTTTATCAGTGAAAAGTTAGAGGATGAAATTCTGATTTTTGTTGGTCCTAAAATTCTTGGAAACGGATATTCCCTTACAAACGGTTTTGATGTAAAATCATTATCTAAAGCGCTCAAGTATTATATCAAGGACTATGATAAAGTGGGTGACGATCTGCTTATCAGGCTTATTCGCCGTTAGATTTCAATAAAAGTGAAATGAAAAGAACCGAACAAAAAGTAATTGAATTTATTTCCCATTTCAAATTAATTAAGCCCGGAGATAAATTACTTGTAGCTTTCAGCGGTGGACCGGATTCGGTTTTTATGCTCCATTTCCTTTACAAATTCCGCCGTAAGTATAAAGTTGATCTGGCAGCAGTTCATTTTAACCACCTATTACGCGGTAAGGAGTCTGATAGGGACGAAGAATTTGCAATTAAATTCTGTGCCGATTATAAAATTCCCATTGTATCAAAAAAAATTAATGTTAAGAGTTTTGCAGAAAAGAATAAAATGTCATTAGAAGAGGCGGCAAGAAATCTTCGTTATGATTATTTAGAATCGTTAAGCAGGAAACTGAATTGTGATAAGATTGTAACGGCACATAACCAGAGCGATAATACAGAAACGGTTCTCTTAAATATTTTTACCGGAACCGGTTTAAATGGGTTTGCCGGAATTCCTGTTGTCAGGAATAATATTATCAGACCATTGTTAAGTCTTTCCAAAAAAGAAATTGTTGATTATCTAAAAAATTGTAAGATTCCATTCCGGATTGATTCTTCCAATCTGAAATCGGAATACAAAAGAAACTTTTTACGTAATAAGATCATCCCATTACTTAAGAAAAACATCAATCCATCTATTGATCAATCGGTTTTCCGTTCAGCTAAGATACTGGAAAGTACTCTACCTGAAATAAGAAAACAGATTGAAAAGAAGTCAAACCGGTATTTCGATTATAAAAATGCCAAACTTACTATTAATAATAAACTTTTTGAAGATTTAGAAGAAGGAATTGCCGGTGATGCTCTATTAAAAGAGATAAGAAATAATTTTAGCATTGACTTAGGATACTATGATTATAAAAAATTATCCCGTCTCGCTCTTCAGCATAAAGGTAAGACCGTTCAGCTTGGTGATGGAGTGGAAGCGATTAAAGAAACCGGTTTTATTTTATTGAAAAAAGAGACTGCTCAAAAAAGAAAA
The DNA here is from genome assembly GCA_018333725.1 of Melioribacter sp. GTDB lineage: Bacteria > Bacteroidota > Ignavibacteria > Ignavibacteriales > Melioribacteraceae > DSXH01. The sequence goes on from JAGXSM010000251.1 coordinate 11,623, forward strand.
TCAACTGTAGAGTTACTTCCTGATTCTGAAACGGAACTCTTTGGTAAAACAGTGGGTATTGAAAAATGCAAAAGAACAGATATAAGAATAAATAATAAAAGGGATGTAGAATTTGTAAATGCTGATAAGTTACAAGGTATGTTTATATTACGTAAGTGGAAAAATGGAGATAGGTTTATTCCTCTGGGGATGAATAATTTCAAAAAGGTTTCCGACTTTTTAACAGATTCAAAAATAAGTTCGGTTGATAAAAAAAATCAGCTTGTTTTAACTAACGGGAACAATATTGTCTGGATTGTAGGTTTAAGAATCGACGATCGGTTCAAAATTAATTCACAAACTAAAAAGATTTATAAACTATGGGTACAATCAAAACGTCAGATAAAGACGAAATAATTGTTGGAACGGAAAAATTTGTTCCGATGTTATCAGAAGTAGAAATCCAAAAAAGGATTGCTGAACTGGGCAAAGAAATTTCGGAAGAATATAAAACCAAACTCCCAATTTTTATTGGAATTCTTAACGGTTCTTTCATGTTTATGTCCGATCTGATGAAAAACATAAATATTAACTGCGAGATTGATTTTTTTAAACTCTCGAGTTACGGCGACGAAAAAATCTCCTCCGGTAGAGTTAAACTTGTAAAAGATTTGAATGCGGATATTACAGACCGGCATCTGATAATTGTTGAGGATATTGTCGACTCCGGTCTATCAATAAAATATGTTGAAGAGATGATTCAGTCTCATAATCCGGCCAGTATGAAAGTTGTAACACTTTTATTGAAGCCGGAGAGTTTAAAATATGAGGTCAAAATTGATTATATTGGCTTTAAAATTCCGAATAAATTTGTAATCGGATACGGCTTAGATTATGCACAAAAGTACCGTAATCTGAGTTCAATCTATGTATTAAGCGATTAATGGAGAATTACGAGAAAAATGTTAAATAGATTTGAAAAATTGTTTATGGCAGATTCAGAGAAACCGAATCAGAGGAATCAAAAGAAACCGTTAGGAGGAGGACCTCAAAAACCCGATGGCGATTTCGATTGGTCTAAAATAATAAGAACTGTTTTTAGCTGGGGCGCTGTTATTATTGCTGCTGTAATTATTATGCAGTTTATGCGGTCCGGAACAACAGGTGCTGTTGAGGTTACTTATGATGTCTATGAAAAATTCCTCGAAGCTCAAAAAATTGATGAAGTAAAAGTTGTTAAATCCGATATCAATGATTACCGCCTCGAAGGTAAATTGAATGAGAAACAAATTGTCTCTATTAAAGGGGCAGATGTTTCTGTTAAAGATTTTGTAGTTACTTTCGATCAGTCCATTATTGAAGAAAATATAAAGGTCTGGAAAGAAAAAGGAATTAAGTACACATTCATTAAAGAATCCAACGAGTGGATGACTGTATTACTAGGATTTCTTCCATGGATAATTTTATTTGCAGTATGGATGTTCATATTCCGTCGTATGCAAGGCGGTGCCGGTGGAACTCGTGGAATTTTTAATTTCGGAAAGAGCAAAGCAAAACTGATCTCGGAATCAGCTATAAAAGTTACCTTTAAGGACGTGGCGGGAGCTGATGAAGCTAAACTTGAACTTGAAGAGATTATCGAATTCTTAAAAGAACCAAGCAAGTTTCAGAAACTTGGCGGCAAAATTCCGCGTGGAGTTTTACTATTAGGCCCTCCGGGAACCGGTAAAACTTTATTAGCAAGAGCAGTTGCCGGCGAAGCCGGGGTCCCATTTTTCTCAATTTCTGGTGCCGATTTTGTTGAGATGTTTGTCGGTGTTGGAGCGAGCCGCGTGCGCGACCTCTTTGAACAGGGCAAAAGAAACGCTCCATGTATTGTTTTCATTGATGAAATTGATGCTGTTGGCAGACACAGAGGCGCCGGTATAGGCGGCGGACATGATGAACGTGAGCAAACATTAAATCAGTTGCTCGTTGAAATGGATGGATTCGAACAGAATAGTGGCGTTATAATTATTGCAGCTACCAACCGTCCTGATGTGCTCGATCCGGCATTGTTAAGACCCGGTAGATTCGATAGACAGGTTGTTGTTGATAGGCCTGATGTAAAAGGCAGAGAAGGAATTCTAAAAGTTCATACAAGAAAAATTCCGTTAGATATTGATGTGGATTTAGCAGTGCTTGCTAAAGGTACTCCAGGATTAGCCGGTGCTGAAATTGCAAATCTTGTAAATGAAGCTGCTTTGCTTGCCGCACGTAAGAATAAAAAGAAAGTCTCGATGGAGGATTTTGAAGAAGCAAAAGATAAAGTAATGATGGGAATGGAACGTAAGAGTATGATCATTTCTGAAGAAGAGAAAAAGATTACGGCTTATCATGAAATTGGACACGTATTGGTTGCAAAAATGCTTCCTGAAGCAGATCCTGTTCACAAAGTAACAATCATTCCCCGTGGAAGAGCACTTGGTGTTACTACCTATCTTCCGGTGGATGAGAAACATACATACTCGAAAAATTATCTTGAAGCGATGATTACCTATGCATTGGGCGGTCGTGCAGCAGAGAAAATTGTATTTAACCGTTTTACAACCGGTGCCGGTAATGATATTGAAAAGGCAACTAATATTGCACGTAAAATGGTTTGTGAATGGGGTATGAGCGAGAAGCTAGGTCCTATTGCTTATGGTGCAAAAGAAGAAGAAATATTCTTAGGTCGTGAAATTACCAAACATAAAGATTTTAGCGAACAAACAGCACAGGAAATCGATTCTGAATTGAAGAAAATAATTATGGAGGGAATGACACGTGCTGAAAAAATTCTTTCTGAAAACTTTGATTTACTTCATAAGCTTTCTAAAGAATTATTAGAACGTGAAATTCTTGATTCGGATGAAATTGAAAAAATTATAAAAGGTGAAGAACTCCCGCCTGTTAAAAAGAATGGAGCTAATGAAGTAAAAGAAATTACTGGTCACGAACTTCCGGAACATGTAAAATCATTATTGGAAGAGAAAAAGAAACGGGGATCTGATAAGCCGGCTGAAAAGACTAATGGTAGCAACTGATAGAGCCACTATAGATTATCAAAGTGAAGTTTTAAGAAAAGCAATTCACCTTTGTTCCCTTTCTATTCCGGTTGTTTATTACTTTATTACGCGTGAACTGGCTCTAACAATTTTAATTCCTCTTACCATTCTTTCTTTAATACTTGATATTGGACGCTATTACATCAAACCATTCAGCGAATTTTTCTACAAGTTCTTTGGTTTTCTACTTCGCCGTCACGAGAAGGATGAGAAACGGAAAAGTCTGAATGGTGCAACTTACGTTTTAATTTCTGCTGTTATTGTAGTTTCTTTTTTCCCTAAAGTTTTTGCCGTAACCGGTTTTGCTGTGTTAATTATTGGTGATATTGCTGCTGCATTAATTGGTAGAAAATTCGGTCAGACTCAATTTTTATTGAAAAGTCTGGAAGGAACTCTCGCATTTTTCGTTTTTTCGTGTGTAGTTATTTTATTTACTCCTAAAATAGAAGGAAATATTACCGAGTTTGTTATCGGTTTTATTGCAGTTGGAGTTGGCGCTATTGCAGAAAATATTTCAACGGGATGGGCAGATGATAATTTAACCATTCCCGTTTCTATTGGGGTTACAATGTGGATTCTTTACTCCATTCTTCTACCCAACCTTGCACTTATTCTTCCGAATGTTCCAAATTAAATGAAACAAATAAAAAACTGAATTAGTATAAGCAGAAAAATTGAAAAAATTATGAAAAAACAAGAGACAATTTCCTTATCTAAAAACCAAATAAAGTTTTTTATTTTACTCCTGATTTCAATTACAGCATTTATTTCATGCGGGGAAGCCCAAAAACCAGCGGTCGGTCAGGAAGATGAAATAATTGTTTTTGCTGATTCAACAGAGTATTATAATCTGGAAAATTCATTATTGACTGTTTTTGGAAAGATAATTTACACTCCACAACCCGAAAATTTATTCGTATTGACGCGAAAAAATATTTCGGAACTTGAAAAATACCGTGCAAGAAAAAATATTATAATGATAGCACCACTTAATTCTAATTCCGATGTAAGCAAATATATTAGTGGTATGCTAAGTAGTGATGTTAAAAATCTTATTAATGTCGATTCAATAACAATAATTAACAAATATGATCTGTGGGCAAAAAATCAATTATTAATGATTTTAACCGCCCCAACAGTTGAAAAACTTAATCAGAAAATATTAAATGAGCATGAGAATCTTTTACACTATTTCCAGAAAATTTCTGATAAAAGATTATTCCAGAGCCTTTACAACGAAAAATTTGAAAGAAAAGATATTGAAGCCAAATTCTTAAAGGAATACGGCTGGATGATTTATGTTCAATCGGATTTTCACCTGGCATTGGATAAACCTGAAGATAATTTCGTATGGCTGCGACGTTCGCCCGGAACAGATATGGAACGATGGATTTTCGTCCACTGGATAGATGATGCTTCTCCTGCAATGCTTAACCGTGATTCTCTCTATGCTATAAGAAATAAAATCACAGCCAAATACTACCGGTCTTCAGACGATGCAAGCTATGTCGAAATTTCCGATGATTATAAAACCACACTTGAAGTTAACTTCCTGGGGCGGTATTCACTTATGACTCAAGGTTTGTGGCGGATGAATGATGGATCGATGGGCGGACCTTTTATTAATTACACTTTTTACGATCAGCCGACAAAGAGAATCTATATGCTTGATGGTTCGATTTATGCTCCAAAATATTATAAGAAAAAACTTATTCAACAGGTTGATGTAATTCTACAATCATTCCTTACTGAAAGGGAAGTTAAGAAGGAAGTTAAAGAAGACTTAATGAAGCAACTGAAGTAATCAACCTTCTGCAATCTTTATCATCTTCGAAATTTGTTCAGGAATTATAAACTCCGGTAATGTCTTCCGGAGTTTATTGTAATATGCAATTGCCTTATCTCTCTTATTCCAGTTTAACTCATACAAGATTCTGTAAGAAAGCATTCTGCCAATAGTATCTTCAATAAAGTTTGTGTACCGATTTTTATTTTTCGGCAACCGGATTGAAAAATCTGGCTCCGGCGCCGGAATGTATTCATCACTCTTAACTGCTTTGAAAAGAAACAGGTGAGGAACAAGCTGATAACCATCCGGCAAACTGAATTCGCCCCGTTGAATTTCGTTTGCGAATAATTCTAACCCAACATAAAAATCTCTATCGGCGTTTTGAGAAACAAGCCTTGTCATTACATTCCTGTAATTCACTTCAAGTAAGTTCGGGTCAAACTTCCCGCCGCTTTCGAATGGTTCTAATGCAGAAAGAAATCTATCTACTTCATTTTCAATATTTTTAATTACCGTCGGATAGTTCCTTTTCAATTGGTTATAATACCATGAACGCCGAAGCAATTCTTTATCAACAACTACAACATCTTTTCTGAAGTTTTCTACAAACTGGTAATAGTAAGAAGCTGATATAAAATAATCCCATTGATAAGAAAAAATAATGGAATTCTTTTCGACACTGCTAAGTATATTCTTTGTATAATCTTCAAATATGTATCGGTCGCTTTGATCGATCGAACTGTAGTTAGTTATAAGTGGAATAAACCCGATAAAAGAAAATATTACTAATACTCTTTCATTTAATTTGAATCTAAGCTTAAGTTCTTTCAAAATAAAAAAAACACCCATGGAGATTAAAATACCGGTCAATATAAAATTGAACAGGAAATAAGAATCGATATCAACAATATCGTAGTTAATAGAATAGAGAAGCGCAACAACGAATGAGACTGTAATTAAACCGGCTATTCTTTTATTAACTTTGAATATGTATCCAAGTCCTGTTAATGCAAGCAGAAGACCCGGGACTGTAAACTCTGAGGGGAGATTATTAAAGAAATACCCGAACTGCTTTTTTGCCGCATCAAATGAAGAGAAGAGCCACACCTGGTATTGTTTTCCGGTTATGTGACGTAAAAAGTTTTCGGCATTAAACGGATTACCCCAATTTATTTCCGGATTAGTTGAAGCTCTCAAAGGTAAATACGCATATAGAAGAATTAGGACTGGAAGAGAAGAAATAAATGTGACAGCAATTTTAAGGAGTGATTTTTTAGTTAACCCTTCTTTACGAAAAAATAAAATTGCTGTAAATGGAAGCGAAAGAAGTGTTGTCATGTGATTAGTAAAACCAAGTGCTGTAAATATCCCTAACAGAGTCCAATCAAACAACGAATTGCTTTTAGAGAAATACGCCCTGAGGGAAGAAAATATTATTAACATGAATAGAAATATCTGTAATGAATATACCTCTACAGAAGTTGATTGCATCCAGTAAGTATTGCTAAAAGCAAGAAATAGACTCCCGGTAATTGCAGCTATTTTAATAAGTAAATTATTTGATTCTTCCGGTTCAATAATCTGGAATGATTTTGTCTTTAATTTTTTTTCAACTTTTTTAGAATTGATGTTTGCTAAAAGAAGAGTTACAGATTTTATAAAAAATAAAATTCCAAGACCGCACCAGATAGCAGCAAGTAAATTCGCTTTGTAAATTGTTGAAACCGGTAATGGAATTTTAACAAATAAATAGCCGACTAATGTAAATAACGGGTAACCGGTTGGATGTGCTATTCCTAATGTTGCCTGAACAGCAGCTAACTCCCCGGAATCAATTTGAATAACACTTGGAGCGAGCGTAAAAAAATAAATTGTTAATACAAACAGTGAAATAATAATAGGGAGTATTTTATAGATGACTGATTTTTTATCCGACATATTTCTTAAATAACTCATTGTTTGTTTTTATTACGTAGTTAAGTTGCTCATCCAATAAAATTCTATGCTTTAATTTCAACCAGGTTGATAATGCAGCTCTCTTTTCCTCATTCTTCGGAATGATACTGTTAGCTACATCGAATATGTTTTGAATCGCAAGTTCAATCAATTTTAATGTCCTAAAATTTTTTGCAAGAATTTTTATGTCGTCCCGGATTTCCCCTTTTGATAACAACCTTAACAATTCAATCCGTTTAATACCAAAGCCAGTTGTTAGTAATTCTCTATCAGTCAAAATTAGGGAGTCAATAATAAAATCAATAGTAGCAAGTCCGCCGGTTTGTTTTTTAACATTGAATGATGAGTCGCTAAAACTCATTAATTCGGTTTTGATTTTTTTATCCATCATCTTTATTTCGCTAATGATCATCTCAGGAGAAAAATTACCAGAGGTTTCAAGAACTGTTTCTTTAAGCGAATTAAATAGATCATGATTACCGTAAATAAATTTTAACTTTGAAAAAGCTTCTAATTCCCATACTCTTGCTCTGGTTTTTATATAATCATTGAATTTATCTATACTCCAAATCAATTGAGAGGTTTTACCTTCCGGACGCAATCTGAAATCAGTTGCAATCGGTTTTAAGCTATCCATCAGTAAATTAATAATTCTCATGTAGGATTTTTCTTCTTCAACGGCTTCCTTTTCAGAACCGGCTACAATTACAAGGTCAATATCGGAAGCAAAACTTAATGTTGAAGAAGATAAACTTCCCAATCCGGCAATAAAATAATTCAGTTTAATATTGGCATTGTTAATTAATTCTTCAATTCGCTTTAGAATATATTCCGCAATTATTTCTGATACGTCTTGAGAATTAAATAGCCCCAGAGCGAATCTTGCCGATAGATAGAATATTACCTGGTTATATGTCCACCCTGTAATATCTTCTAAAGAAATAACCTTGAATATTTTCCGCGTTAGCAATATCTCAGAACATGATTTATCCATTACTATTAAATTAATTGCTTTGTCAGAGAACTCGCAAAGAGTCAAAATATTTTTCAAGAATATTTTGTCGCAAAGTTCACTGTACCAGATAGAAGTTAATGTAACTGAGCGTACAATTTTTACAAGGTTATCCAGTGTTTTGTCTGGCGAAGAGGATTTTTTTAAATATGCAGCCAGATCAGAACTTATCTGCTCGAATAATGTAATAGTTCTTTGATCAAATTCTTTTTGACCGAAGACCCCGGCACCACTCGATAGGTAATTCCAGTTCTTAAGCGCACGCGACCTGTCTCTAAAATGAATTCCTTCTATCGGCAGTTCATCTTTATCTTTTGCATAGAGAATTGATTCGAAAATATTTCTAACATCCTTTCTGTATCGTGTTAACTTCAACTTAAAATCTGCGACCGTTTTGAAATTAAGGAAGAGTGATAATTTTTTAAGTAAATCACCTTCTTCGGGTATCAAATGGGTTTGAGTATCATTCATCAATTGTAAAAAGTGTTCTATCTTTCTGTAAAAATGATATGCCTCTGTAAAAATTTTAGTTTCTTTATTGTTCAGTAATTTATTTTCATTCAATATTCGGATCGCCTCTAATGTATTGCCTGTTCTTAATTTCTTTAACCTGCCGCCGTTAATTAACTGGAGTGCCTGAACGGAAAACTCAATATCTCTTATTCCACCCTTAAAAAGTTTTACATTTTCCTTATCCCGATTTCCTATCTCAATCTTCTTTTTGATTTTCTGAATTTGTTCTTTTAAGGAGTGTGAAAATGAATGAGGATAAATATATGGCTGCAAGAAATTATGGAAGTCGTTATATAGAGATTCACCTCCTGAAATATAGTCGAGCTTAATTAGCATCTGGCGTTCCCAGTCTTCGCCTCTCGTTTCGTAGTATTTAGTGTAGTCAACCAGAGATTTGCAGAGCGGAGAGTATTTGCCATCTGGACGGAGCCGGAAATCAACTCTGTAGATATAACCTATATCTGTAATTTCGCTTGCTGATTTAATAAAGAGTAATGCCGCTTCAGAAAGTAATTCGTGATATTCCTTGTTAATATTTCCGTAAAATTCATTCTTGTCGTAGAAAAGAAGCAGATCGATATCGGAACTGTAATTAAGCTCATTCCCTCCAAGCTTTCCAAGCGAACACAAACAAAACTTATTCTTGTCTAATTGAAGAGAATATTTTTGTTCAATTTCTTCATAGCAAATCCTGAAAAGTTGAGATGTAAGTACCCTGGATAAAATTGAAAGCTGACGCGTCGTAGCAGTAAGATCAATCATTTTTAATATATCTGATACACCTATTTTTAATATGAATCTCTTTTTGGTTTGCTTAAGATAGTTCAACTTAGCATTAAATGACCGGTATCGGTTCAAACTGTTTTCGATTTCATTTTGTAATAATTCTTTGGTTAATTCTCTTAATAAATATTCCTGATCGAATAACTGGTATAAGTATTCTGGGTTTCTTACAACAATATCTGTAAGGTAATTACTGTTGGCGGTTAGGTAAATTAATATTTCAGGGTGGTGCTTATATCTAATAAGATCATTTATAAAAGACTTTTTATCATAGACCGAATTTATTACGCGTAACAGGTTCGATTCCGAAGTGTTATCGAAATGAAATATCGCGGCTTCGCGTTCAATAGATTCTATAAACAATTCAAATTGACTTGAAGAGATGATTCCCTCCGTCAATTCAATTGTCTTTGAAATAAATCCGCTTGAAAAGTTAAATTTTTTCTTCACAAATTAATCTGAAACTGTTGCAGACTAAAATAGGTGATACGGAAATAAATCGCACATATTCGTCACAATTCAAAAAGTAGAAAAAAATAATTTGCTGAAACAAAGAGGGAATAGAATTTTACAAACTGGCAAATATTAGAAAATAAGCGGATTATCAGTTTCATTGCATTTCAGAACCTCTTTATTTAACTTGGTAGCCCGAAAATGTGGAGTAATTAATGTTTAATTTACTGCTAAAGAAAATCTTTGGCGATAAAAATGCACGTGTAACAAAGGATTTATGGCCTGTTGTTGAAGAAATATATGGTCATTTTGAAGAGCTTAAAAACCTTTCCGATGATCAATTAAAAGCAAAAACCGCTGAATTTAAGAATAAAATTTTCTCAGAAACTGAAGATTTAAGAAATCAGCTCGATGAACATAAAACCAAACTTCAGCAGGTTCAATCCTCGGAAGAAAAACATACATTATACGATGAAATAGAACAGATTAACAACGAACTGGACGAAAAATATGAACAGATTCTGGATGAATTACTACCGGAAGCTTTTGCGGTTGTAAAAGAGACTTGCCGCCGTCTTGTGGGAAAATCCTGGGAGGTTGCCGGCACAAAAATAACATGGGATATGGTGCCGTATGATGTTCAGCTGATTGGCGGTGTCGTTCTCCATAATGGTAAAATAGCTGAAATGGCAACCGGCGAAGGTAAAACCCTTGTTGCTACACTTCCAATATATCTTAATGCTTTAACCGGAAGAGGCGTTCACATCGTTACTGTTAATGATTACCTTGCAAAACGCGATAGCGAATGGATGGGCGAGATTTTTAAGTTCCACGGATTGACTGTCGGATGTATTATAAATACAATGGACAGCCAGCAGCGAAGAGATATTTACGGCTACGATATTACTTATGGAACTAATAACGAATTCGGTTTCGATTATCTCCGTGACAACATGGCTGTTGATAAA
>JAGXSM010000252.1 GCA_018333725.1 Melioribacter sp.
ATTTACGATGGACTTGCGACCCGGAAATTTTTGATTTCGATACTACAAAGACAGTTAAACCGGTGGAAGGAATTATCGGTCAGGAACGCGCATTAAAAGCGTTGCGTATTGGAGTGGATCTTAAAAGTCCCGGTTATAACATCTTTATTACAGGTCTTTCCGGAACAGGAAAGTTTACCACTATTAAAAAAGTTCTTGAATCAATAAGTACCAATCATTCTAAATTATACGACTATGCATACGTTAATAATTTTAAGGACGAAGACAGACCGGTTCTATTAGTATTCGATGCCGGTAAAGCAATACACTTTAAAAAGGATTTGAACCGGACAATAAAATTTCTTCAGGAAAAAATTCCACAGGTTCTTTTAATCGATCCGTTCCTTTCAAAAAAGAAACAGATACTTGGAGAATATGGAAGAACGCAGCAGAGAATGATGAATCAGTTCGAAGAGAAATTACGCGTGGATGGTTTTACTCTCGGTCAGATAAAAGTTGGTGAGTTAGCAAGGCCGGAAATTTTAGCTGTAATTGAAAATCAATCGGTATTTATTTACCAGCTCGATGAATTAGTAAGAGCACAAAAAATTACTCAAGAACATGCCGAAGAAATTACAACCAAATACGCCGGATACCAGGAAGAACTTCAAAAACTGTTTAAGGAAAGTTTAAAACTTACCCAGGATTACCAGGAAAAAGTTATACAACTGGAAAGTGAATATGCTTTTGATATTGCATCCATGGCAATTGAAAATCTAAAAAAGAAGTATAAGGACGAAAAAGTTCGCGAATACCTCGATCAGGTTCTTCAAAACGTTCTTCAAAACTTTGATGTGTTTAAGGGACAAAAACCCGCTCAGGAGGAAACCCCCGGAGGAGTTATTGTTGATTACCTTAAAGAATACGAAGTAAATATTATTCTCGATAACTCCGAGACAAAAGAGCAGCCTGTTATAGTTGAGACATCCCCTACTTACAGCAATTTATTTGGTACAATCGAAAAATACAGTGATGGCCGCGGCGGATGGTTTGCAGACTTTACTAAAATTAAAGCTGGTTCTCTCCTTAGAGCTAATAGCGGATATATTATTATTAATGCACTCGATGCTTTTAGCGAACCGGGTGTCTGGAAAGCTCTTAAACGAGTATTGCTTTTTGGTCAGCTCGAGATTCAGGATCTAGCTAATCTCTATCAATTCTCTCCCAGCATTCTAAAACCCGAACCAATTTACATAGACACAAAAGTTATTATGATCGGCAATAACTACATCTATTCAATTCTGTCAAGTTACGAAGACGACTTCAACAAAATTTTCAAAATCAAAGCCGATTTTGATTATGAAATGAAACGGAGTGAACACGCATTGAATGACTATGCTATGGTTGTTAAGAAAATTATTGAATCGGAAAAAATGCTTGAGTTCAATAAAAGTGCAATTGCAAAAATTGTTGAGTATGGTGCACGTTACGCCGGAGAAAAAAATAAATTGACTACACGATTTGTATACATTGCCGATTTAACACGCGAGGCTTGTTTCTGGGCAAAAGATAGCGGTGAAAAAAATGTTTCTGATTATCATGTTGATGAAGCTTACAGGGCATGGAAAGAACGCCACGGTTTGTATGAATCTAAACTTTCTGAAATGATTAAGGAAGGCTCTATTCTAATTGATACTGATGGCGAGCGGATCGGAACAATTAATGGACTCGCAGTTTATGAAAGCGGCGTGTTCGGATTCGGTAAGCCATTAAGAATTACTGCTTCGGTTTCTCTTGGTAACGGAAATATTATTAATGTTGAACGTGAAGCCGGGTTAAGCGGAAATACACATAACAAAGGAGTGCTTATAATTTCCGGTTACTTTAGAGAGAACTTCGGTAAAAATATTCCTCTCTCGTTTACTGCAAGTTTGGTTTTTGAACAAGGATACGGAATGATTGACGGCGATAGCGCATCAATTACGGAAATCTGTGCTTTGCTCTCTGCTCTTTCAGGAATACCAATTAAACAATCTTATGCTATAACCGGATCAGTAAATCAAAAAGGGGAAATTCAACCGATCGGCGGTGTAAACGAAAAGATTGAAGGATTTTTTGATGTTTGTGTTAACAGAGGATTAACAGGAAAACAAGGCGTTATAATTCCTGTTCAAAATGTTAAAGACCTCATGCTTAAAAAAGAAATTATTGATGCTGTTCAATCGGGTCAGTTTCATATTTACTCGGTCAGTAAAGTTGAAGAGGCAATTGAATTATTAACGGGAATTAAACCTGGTAAAAAATTAAAATCCGGTAAATATGAACCCGATACTGTTTTCGGATCCGTTGAGAAAGAGCTGATTGCAATGCATAAGAAAATTAAACCGGAACCAAAGAAGAATAACTCGAAACAGAACAACGATAAAAATATTCAACGAATAACTAAGAAGAGAAAATGAATAATTTTGTAAAAACGAAAATCCTCGCCACGGTAGGTCCGGCAACTTCAACAAAGGAAAGTTTAGAAGCTATTTTTAATGCCGGTATAAATGGAATACGTTTAAATTTCTCTCACGGGGATTTCACTTTCTTCGAAAATATTTTCAACATTATTAACGAAATCTGTATAAGCAAATCCCTTCCAATTCCAATATTAATTGATCTACAGGGACCCAAGATTAGAATAGGACAATTATCTAAACCGGAAATTGAATTGAGAACCGGAGATAAAATTGAAATAACAACAAATGATTTTTTAGGTACTGCAGAAAAAATTTCAACCAGTTACAAACAGTTAGCTGAAGATGCTATTATAGACGATCTTATTCTAATTGATGATGGTCTTATTAAATTACAGATTAGAGAGAAGAAAAAAGATTCTGTTAGTTGTGATATTATAGAAGGCGGAATACTCCGTCCTAAAAAGGGGATGAATTTACCCGGAATGAAATTATCAACCGCTTCTGTAACTGAAAGAGATTACGAAAATCTTGAGTTCGCACTTAAACATAGAGTTGATTATATCGCCCTGTCATTTGTTAGGAATGCTAATGATATAACAACGTTACGTGACTGGTTAACAAAGAAAGGAATTGAAAAATCAATAATAGCAAAAATTGAAAAACAGGAAGCCGTAGAAAATTTCGAGTCAATTCTATCGGCTGCAGATGGAATTATGGTAGCAAGAGGCGATCTCGGTGTTGAACTTCAACCCCATAATGTTCCTATTATTCAAAAGCGGTTGATTAGAAGATGTAATGAAACCGGCAAACTTGTTATTACTGCAACACAAATGTTAGAGTCGATGGTTAATAATCCGATTCCCACACGTGCAGAAGCTTCGGATGTTGCAAATGCGGTTTGGGACGGAACCGATGTAGTAATGTTAAGCGCCGAAACTTCCGTTGGTAAATATCCTTCTCAAACAGTTAAAGTAATGAAAGAAATTATTCTGAATGCCGAAAGCTCACATGACTTTGTTACTGAGATTAAATTTGATGTACCTACCGAAATACAGGAAAAGCTTTTCGATTCAATGAATAAAGGAATTTGTGCTATTAGCAAACAGATTAATGCAAAGGCAATTGTTGCGTTTACAAGTAAAGGAAATACTCCGAACAGTCTGGCGAAGTTTAAACCAAATGCTAAAATAATTGCAGTAACAGATAATTTTGATACAATGAATAAATTGAATTTGAGATGGGGTGTTACATCACTTTATTGCAAAGATATAAGTTATCGTTACAATGCAGCGGGAGAAGCACGTAACTTAATAACAGAACATAAATTGGTAGATAAAGGTGATTTAGTAATATATACGGAAGGCGGATTGAAAATATCCAACATCAGAGAAAATTGGATCCGCTTCGAAGTTATTTAAAAAGTTTTTATGCAAAGCCATGAGTATCATATTGCCAAATGGTGGGAACCGGCTGCAAATGAAAAGCTCCTTTGTACATTATGCCCGAGGTATTGTACAATTGGTGAAGGTCAAGCTGGATTTTGTTTCATCAGACAAAACATTAATGGCAAACTTTATTCAATCGGATACGGAAGACCAACCGGATTTGCAATTGACCCCATCGAGAAGAAACCGTTAAATCACTTTCTACCATGTTCAGAAATTCTAAGCTTTGGTACTGCCGGTTGTAATTTGGGTTGTAAATTTTGCCAGAACTGGTCAACCAGTAAAGCCCGTATCGATTCTACTAATTCTATCTATGCAACTCCCGAAGAAGTTGTTGATCTTGCGTTAAGATATAACACACCGTCTATCGCTTATACTTATAACGACCCTGTAATATTCGGTGAGTATGTAATTGATATATCCCGAATCGCACGCAAGGAAGGAATTAAAAATGTATTGGTAACTGCTGGGTATATTGATAAAGAAGCACGTAAAGAAGTTTATAAATATGTTGATGCTGCTAATGTTGATCTGAAAGCATTTACGGAAACTTTCTATCATAAACTTACATTTTCACACTTGGATGATGTATTAGACACTTTAAAATGGATAAAGCACGATACAGAAGTGTGGCTGGAAATAACTAATTTGATAATTCCCGGTGAGAACGATAATGAAGAAGAGATAAAACAAATGTGCGAATGGATTGTAAATAATTTAGGTGATGAGGTTCCGCTTCACTTTACTGCATTTCATCCTGATTTTAAGATGAGAGATAAACCGAGCACCCCAGTAACAACACTGAGGCATGCAAGAGAAATAGCAAAGCGGATTGGAATAAAGTATTGTTATCTCGGTAATGTTCACGATCCGGATGGTCAAACAACTTATTGCCCTTCTTGCAATTCTCCCGTTATTAAAAGAGATTGGCATTCCGTTCTTCAGAACAATTTAAGAAAAGGTAAATGCAAAATTTGCGGAAACAAAATTGCCGGAATCTTTTAATTTTTTCTATACAAATCTGCTGTTTTTTATCTTTTTTATAAATATATTTATTTGCGGGCAAGAAAGTCTTTTGTATCTTTTGCCTTTATAATATGTTAATTTTTTCACAATTAATTAAAGAGGGGTTAATATGAAAAATTTACTTTCCTTTTTCATTCTTTTTTCATTCATTCTTTTCCTTTCATCTTCTTCTATAAATGCCCAGGGCAAATATGGAATTGTTGGTAAATCTTTTAATAAAGGTGAAGCCAATATTTTATTCGGTAAAGTGATGGGTTCAATTCAAGTTGCCAAATCCGATATCGAAAAAGCAATTGAAAAAGCCGGGGATTATGTGCTCTTCGGTATTAAAAACAGCAGAGTATATGTACTCGACGAAAAGAAATTATCTTTAGAAGAAAGAGGGTTTTCTTTTTCCAGAGATGAAGTCGCTTACATGTTCTCCACAATAGTAGTAAAAGAGTTTCTTGAAAGAACAAACGGCAAATATCTTACTTTTGAGTTAAGATATAATTCGCCGAAGGTGAGGGATCCTAAAAGCGGACAGTATTCAACATCTGCAGCTCAATCCGGAGAAATTGTTTTTACACTTACCGGTGATGAGGAAACACTTGAAATGGCATTACCTTGTCCACCGATGTGTCTGGACTAGTATAAATGACTACATCTGAGCTGATAAGGTATTTATTTTATTTCAGCATCTTTTTGTGGCTGATACCACCTATTCGACAGTTCAAGAAGCATTATTTTTATTTCTTTTTGATCCTTGCACTAATGGATCCAATTTCTCTACTTTATTTTGAAATTGTAAAGAAAAGTATGCCTCTTGGATTTTACCTTTTTGCAAATTACTTCCTATTATTAAGCACATTTGAAAAGGATTCTCTTTTAAGAAATTTATACCTGATATTAATCTCCGGTGTAGTCTTACTTGGTATGTTAATATTTGCTGGATTTACCTTAAAGCAAATTTACATAATTCTTATAGCTATTCAGTTTCTAATATTTGCCACAACACTTAAGAAGTTTATAGTAAAATATGCCTTCGAAAAAAAGTTCGATCTCTTTTTATTAGTATTAAACTTTTATTTAATAACTATTATAACAAAATTTTTCAACCTGTTAGTTGGATTTGCTGATGCATCTGCTTTTTTCATTATTACAACAATCGCGCAAATCATCTTTGGATTCTACTTTTCAATCGTTAGAGAAAATAACTCCTAAATCATTCTTTTCTCTAGAGAATCCATTAATTCTGGCTCTGCTGATAATTGCGATAATAATGTTAGTAACATACATTTACTACCGCTATGTTATTATTCCAATGCGCAAGAAACATTTGCAGGAGCAGGAGAACCTAAAACTCCAGCAAGCAGAACTTATGGCGCTATTTGCAGAACTTGCACCGGATCCAATCTTCCGATTCGATGAGAATGGTAAGATAGTTCTTGCTAACAATTCGGCACATAACATTTTTCCTCATAAAATTCTTGTTGGCGAACATGTTGAAGTTGTACTTCCTTTCATCAAAAGCTTCGACATTCAGGATCTTATAGCTCATAATAAAACTGTAAATTACACTACTCTTCTTGGCGATAAGTATTATCAGTTTTTAATTGCAAGCGTTCCTAAATTTAAATTCTGTCAGGTTTACGGACGCGATATAACCGACCTTAAGAAAACGGAAAGGGATCTTAAAGTTGCACTGGAAAAAGCCGAAGAATCTAAAAAGCTGAAAGAATTTTTCCTCTCGCAAATTTCTCATGAAATACGCTCGCCATTAAATGTTATTACAGGTTACAGCAATTTATTAATGCAAGAGCTTCACGACAAATCGAGTGAGTATAATGATATACTCCGTTCAATTATTAACAACAGCAAACGTCTTTATAGAACATTCGATTTAATGCTGAATATGTCGCAATTGCAGACCGGTAAGTACGAAGCAAGATTTGAGCGTATTAACATACTGGCAATGATGAATACAATTGTTAATGAGTTTAGAACTTTTGCTGATGAAAAAAATCTAAAACTGAGTTTGATTAACAGACTTGAAGATGAAAATACTGTTACTGCCGATCATTATTCTATTGCTCAAATATTTGTTAATCTTTTAGATAATGCCATCAAATATACTCCTCACGGTAAAGTAGAAATTTTCTTGTACCGTGATCACAACAATATTTGTGTTGATGTTCGTGATACCGGTATTGGTATTTCAAAAGAATACCAGGACAAATTGTTTACTCCTTTTTCTCAAGCAGACATGAGCTATACAAGACCTTATGAAGGTACCGGTCTTGGACTTGCTCTTGTTAAAATCTTTATTGACCTAAATAGAGCTAAAATAAAAGTTAATAGTGAACCTGGAAGTGGAACCACGTTCACAGTAATTCTAAGTGGAGATAAAAAATGGGGACTTCAGAAATGAATAAATCCTTTAACAACGGACATAAACCCAGATTACTTATTACTGAAGATGATACAGAAAATCAAAAGTTTCTCGAGTTGTTCTTAAAAAGATATTTCGAAGTTGATGTTTGTGATTCATCCGATACCTTCTACGATTTTATGAAATCAAAAAATTATGACCTCATTCTGATGGATATTTCGATCCGGGGTGATAAGAACGGACTTGAGCTAACAACCGAATTAAAAAACAATCCGGATTACTCAGAAATACCTGTTATTTGCTATACTGCACATGCATTTAACAGAGACCGCGTAAACGCTTTTAAAGCCGGTTGCGATGCATATTTAAGTAAGCCCTCGGATATTAGAACACTCTTAAATTCTTTACTTGATATGCTTAAAAAAAGCAAGAAAGAATTTTCCTTCGATTATCCGCTTCCTAAATACACGCTCGCCAACGCTTAATTTAAAAAGAAAAGTCCCGATTTAACCTTCGGGACTTTCTTTATTAATCAATTTATTAATTCTAATTACGTTCCTGCACTATAATCATTCATATACTTAACTTGTTCTTTAGAAAGTTTATCAATCTTATAGCCCATCGTTTTTAATTTAATCTGTGCAATTTCCTGATCCTGAGATTCTGGAATATCAATTACCTGTGGTTCAAGATCTACTTTTCTTTTATGTAAATCAACCAACCGGATTTGCGACATAAATTGATTTGCAAAGGACATATCCATAACTTCGGATGGATGACCCTCGGCAGCTGCAAGATTAACCAATCTGCCCTGTGCAAGTAAATATACTTTTCTGCCATCTCTTAAAGTGTATTCTTCATTATTCGATCTGACAATTCTTTTCGACTTACTGAGTTTTGCAAGCTGTGGTATATTAATTTCGCAATCGTAATGTCCGGTATTACATACTATTGCACCGTCTTTCATTTTTTTGAAATGACGATCGACAACAACATCTTTTACACCGGTAGCAGTTATAAATATATCTCCAATTTTTGCTGCTTCATCCATCGGCATAACAACAAATCCATCAAGAGTGGCTTTAAGTGCGGCTGTTGGTTTTACTTCCGTTACAATTACATTGGCACCCATACCGGAAGCACGCATTGCACATCCTTTTCCGCAATGACCATAACCGGCAACAACAAAATTTTTACCGGCAAGCAATACTGATGTTGCTCTGAGTATTCCATCAATTGATGATTGACCGGTACCGTAAACGTTATCAAAATCCCATTTGGTCTCCGCGTCATTAACGGCAATTACAGGATATAGTAATTTTTTTGCTGCAGACATAGCACGCAATCTATGAACTCCGGTAGTCGTTTCTTCTGTTCCACCTATTATATTTTTTGCAAGATGAGGATATTTATTATGAACAGTAAAAATTAAATCCGCACCATCATCAAGTGTAAGGTTCGGTTTCATTTTTAATGTTTGTTCTATCGACCAGTAAAACTCTTTTACATTCTGCCCATGCCATGCATAAATTTCAATTCCGTTTTTAGCAAGAGCTGCAGCAATTTCATCCTGAGTAGAAAGAGGATTACATCCGCTCCATGCAACTTGAGCACCGGCTGCATGCAAAGTTTCAATTAGAACAGCAGTTTCTTTTGTTACATGAAGACACCCGGCAATTTTAAAACCTTTTAATGGTTTAGTTTTAGAATATTTTTCTCTTAGCGCCATAAGAACCGGCATTCGCGATTCTGCCCATTCAATTTTCTTTCTTCCTTCAGAAGCTAAACTCAAATTTTTTACTTTATATTTTCCTGGTTTGAAATCCATATAAATCTAACTCCCCTTTTTCTTAAATAAATTTATTAAATGTTTGAACAAGATCTAATTTTTCCCAGGTAAATTCTTTTTCGTTTCTACCAAAATGACCATAGGATGATGTTTTCTGATAAACCGGTCTTCGTAGTTTTAGTCTTTCAATTATACCGCGGGGTGTTAAATCAACCTCTTTTTTAATCAGATTACCTAATTTTTTGTCAGTAATTATTCCGGTTCCTTTTGTATTGATGTAAACGGAAACTGGCTGGGCAACTCCAATTGCATAAGCTAATTGAACTAGACATTCTTTTGCGAGTCCCGCTGCAACAACATTTTTTGCAATGTGTCGCGCTGCGTATGTTGCGCTTCTATCAACTTTGGAAGGATCTTTTCCGGAGAAAGCTCCTCCACCATGCTGCGCCCATCCACCATATGTATCAACAATAATTTTCCTACCTGTTAAACCGCTGTCTCCATGCGGTCCGCCTATTTCAAATCTTCCGGTCGGGTTTACAAAATATTTTGTTTTCTTATCGAGAAATTTTTCCGGTATTACATTTTTTATAACATACTTAATCACATCTTCTCTAATCTTTTTTTGACTTACATTACCGTCGTGTTGTGTAGATACAACAACCGCATCAACTCTTAATGGATTATTATTATCGTCATATTCAATTGTTACCTGGGATTTTGCATCGGGTCTTAAATATGTCATTATTCCGGAGTTACTTTTTCTAATCTCTGCAAGTTTTTTAACGAGTTTATGCGCATAAACAATCGGCATCGGCATCAATTCAGGAGTTTGATCGCAAGCATATCCGAACATTAGTCCCTGATCTCCTGCCCCGCCTTTATCAACACCCATTGCAATGTCTGGCGATTGAGAATGAATAGCATTTAAGATTCCGCAGCTATCTGCATCAAATTTATATTCAGCTTTTGTATAGCCTATTTTTCTTATTGTAGATCTTACTACTTCCTGAACATCGACATATGCATTTGTTGTAACTTCGCCGCCAACAACAACGAGTCCGGTTGTTACAAATGTTTCACATGCTACTCTTGCTTTAGGATCTTTGGATAAAATTGCATCGAGTATACCATCCGATATAGCATCGCACACTTTATCCGGATGCCCTTCTGAAACTGATTCAGAAGTGAATAGGTATGACATTTATTCCTCACATTTAATTAATGATATTCTATTTCCGATGAATCACCGGTGTTTAACTTATTATAATTCCCTTTAATTACTGCATCGCTTCCTATTATAGAACTTTCCAGTATAACCTTATCAACATTGGCTCCCGGACTTAAAATTGAGTTAACAATTATCGAATTGGTTACAACGCAGTTAGAAGCGATAGTTGTAAAAGGACCGATTACAGAATTGTTAACATTAGCTTTTTCTGAAATGAAAACAGGATGATTAATAACAACACCATCGGGAATTCTATTTGTTCCGCTTTTATTTAATAAATATTTATTTGTGGAAAGGAGTGTTTCGGGCTTACCGCAATCGTACCATCCCTCAACCGGGAATGTAGTGATTATTTCTCCTTTGTCAATCATCAACTGAAATGCATCTGTTAACTGATATTCATTTTTAGTGGTAATATTATTTTTAATAAGTTCATCCAAACATTCATTCAGCAACTTTGAATTGTTGACATAGTATAAGCCGACAAGTGCAAGTTTGGAAATTAAATCCTTCGGTTTTTCAATAAGTCTTGTTATTCTACTCTCTTCACAAACAGCAACACCAAATCGGCTGGGGTCTTCAACCTCTTTTACTCCAAGCGATGTCTTCTTATGTTTAAAAACTTCCTGCAGCTGAACATCAAAAATAGTATCACCAAGAATTATAAATATCTCATCATCATCAAAGGTTGGTGCAGTAAGATATATTGCATGTCCTAAACCAAGCATCTCTTTTTGTTCAACAAAGTCCGTTTTAAGATCCGGATAATGTTTGCCAACATATTCAATTATTTTTTCTCCCAGATAACCAATTACAAACGTTGCTTTGTCAATTTTTTCTTCTAATAATTTATCAATGATGTGACCTAAGATCGGTTTACTACCAACATTCAACAATACTTTAGGGAGAGAATATGTATGTGGTTTAAGTCTGGTTCCAAATCCAGCTACCGGTATTACTGCTCTCAATAACTACCTTATTTTTTATTTTGTGAAAGTGAATTTAATTAATAGGGTATCCTTTATCAAATTAGATTATATTTATGCAAAACTAAATTACACACTATGAATATCAAGAATAGAATTACTGAATTACTTAACATCCGATACCCCGTAATTCAAGCCGGAATGGTTTGGGTTAGTGGTTGGAAGTTAGCAAGTGCAGTTGCGAATTGCGGCGGCTTAGGATTAATAGGGGCGGGTTCAATGAAACCGGATCTATTAAAATTACATATTGAAAGATGCTACGCTGCTACTGATAAACCATTTGGAGTTAACATTCCTTTATTAAGAGGTGATGTTGCCGAACTTATTGATGTTGTTATAAATGAAAATGTCAGGATAGTATTTACATCTGCCGGTCACCCGGGTAAATTTATAGATAAATTGAAGAAAAATAATATTATTGTTATTCATGTTGTCCCTTCAGTTAAATACGGAATCAAAGCAGAAAGTTCGGGATGTGATGCTGTTGTTGGTGAAGGTGTTGAAGCCGGTGGTCATAATGGGATTGATGAAATAACAACATTTTCGTTGATACCTCAATTAGTAGATGCATTAAAAATTCCGGTAATTGCTGCGGGTGGAATTTCCGATGGAAGAGGAATACTTGCTGCTTTAGCTCTTGGTGCAGAAGGAGTTCAAATAGGTACAAGGTTTGCCGCTACTGTTGAATCTTCTGCTCATGATAATTTTAAAAGAAATATCCTTGAAGCTAAGGACGGGGACACTATCCTTTTGTTTAGAAAAATTGGTCCCACCAGATTAATTAAAAATGAATTTTCAGATAAAGTCTACAAAGCTGAACTTGATGGTGCTTCTGAAGTAGAATTAAAAAATTTATTGGGTGAAAAAAAAGAACGACTTGGAATTTTTGAGGGTGATGAAAAAAACGGGATGATGGAAGCCGGTCAATCGGTCGGGTTGATCAATGAAGTCTTGTCGGTTCACGAATTATTTAATCGACTTGTTTCAGAATATCGTGCCACATATATTAGAATTATTAATCAATGAAAGATATTCTGTTTTCTATTTGAAGTTTAGTTAATAATTCTTAAAATTATACCATTACAATACTACTTTTTAATTCAATTTAATATATGCGAATACTCGCTGCGTTTTATTTACTTTCTTCTTTGGGTCCTCTCATCAGATTTCGTAAGGGTGAATACTTTTACTTTTTTTTCTTTTCTTTACTTACAGATTCGATGGTTTTACTTCAACAAAAATTTTTGGGTTCATCTATTTATAATATTGAATTTTACATATTGGGAAATCTCTTAATTGTACTTTCCTTACCAAGAGCATCAAAAAAATATAAGTATGGTCTGATTTTATTTATCCTGCTCTATTTTATTATTGAACGAAGTGACATTTCAGGTTTAGTTTCTATGATTTTTATTATGTCTTTTATTCTTATCTCTTTTACATATACTCTAATACAAGAAATAAGGCTTGATGGAAAACTCACTTTATTTTTGCTGGGAATGATACTACTGTATTTCGTTGGGATAGTTTTAGCATATTTTTTCTACGCGGATATAATGCTTGTTCAAAAAACTTATATCCCAAAAATTATTTTTTACACATCTATCTATTGGTTAGTAACAATTGTTGGACCGGATAGAAAAATCAATTTCTCTTTTGGCTATGATCCCACCTTAAAAGCAAAAATGGCTAACGATTTAGACATTCATGTTGATGAATACGATAATTACCTTGCGAAAGGATTGTCGCATCGCGAAATTCAAATTTATCTCTTGATAAAAAAGGGAATGAACAATAAAGAGATTGCTGAGAAACTTAACATTGAAAAGAAAACAGTTGAAACGCACATGCAAAATATGAAAGCAAAATTTGGTTTCAACTCAATGACAAAATTGCGTGATTTTGTTAAAAAGGCAGACGGAATTAATGTACCAATACAAGAATAGCGTCTAATCAACTATACACACTTAGAAAATTCAGTGTGCACACTTAGGAAATTCAGTGTGTTCTGCTATTGACAAACCTCGTTTCCCAATTTACCTTAGAACTGTTTTTTTTTGATTATTTTATAAAATTTTTGAGAAAATAGGTTTCTTGTTTTATTGAATTTGGAGTATTAGGGGGGATTACTGAATTCGAAAAAGTCTCCTTCTAAATGTTCTTTAAAATAATTTTTACGGCAAAGTAATTTGTCGTAGAAGGGCAGAATGGCTGTTTTAAAACGAAATTATCTTAATTATTTTTCGCTACTAATGGGAAAAATTAAAATTCATTAGCCAGTGAAAAAGAGGGGGAGATAAATTCTTTTAGAACAGCCTTTTTTTTATCTCCTTAATATTTTTTGTCCCAATTTTCTAGTACCAGAAATGAAATTGTAAAATAAAAGCATTATTCCCTTTTTCAGGATTTTCAATATTTATTCTATACTGTGGACGAAGTTCAACAAATGTAAATGGGAAAAATTCGAATCCAAAAATAAGATGTGCTAATTCATCTTCCTTAATATCAAGATTCTTATCAAACCGATCATATCTAATAACAGCTTCTAAACCAATAGTTAATAAGTAAGAAGCTTCAAGCATCATTGCACTAGATACAATGCCCTTTGCTAAAAAGTCTTTGGCAATATCATACTCCCCAATCAAAGAGAAGTTCTGTGTCCCTATTCCTGCAAAAGTTCCGTATAGAATTGTATTTAATTTATTTCCAAGTGATCTTACTTTGGCCGAAGCGAAAGATCCTCCAGCAAAAAATCCGATTTTATCATAAGATGAATTTATTTCAAATCTGGATGTAAATGTTGGATCAGATGAAAGTGTACCATTGAATCGGCTCTTTCCTACACTTGCCGTTAACAATCCCCAGTCAGATAAATTTGCACCAAGTTCTATACCTGTCTCAGTATAGAGCGGATTGTATATTAATCCTTGAATTGCTCCAATAGAAAAAAGTAAACCGTAATCTCCCCCTTTTGTATAAGAAGTATGATCATCAATTCTAATTCCAAAATATGGAACAAAAGAACCAATTTTAATATAGCTTTCATTCGGTAAAATTCTGGCTATACCATAAGCTTCCCAGATAGAATTAGGAAAATCGTATCTTGCAAGTATGTCTATATCACTACTAACCGATGCATTCAGATACAATGAGCCGGTCATATCCTGAAAATCCGCTCTCTTTTTTTCTTGTGAATAAATTAACTGGGAACGATAATCAAATCCAAATGATACATTCTCCGTAAGTTTGGGTGAAATTGTAAAATTTTTATCTCTCGGTGATGACATGCTTACCACATTTCTACCGAAAAAAAATCCATTCTCGTTTCGTATTATTCCCCCGGTAGGATTTATATGGCAGCTAATGCATTTATCTTTTTGCTGAAGTGCAAATCGGGGAAGCGAATAAATAGAAGATGAAAATAGTAGTGATATTATCAGAAAGTATTTTGTTTTCATATTCAACTTTATTTTTTAGTGAAGTAGATTATTACTTAAGGAGAATCATTCTCCGGGAGTTTTCAAAATGACCCGCCTTTATTCTGTAGAAATAGATCCCGGAAACAACTTGATTGCCGTACTCATCTTCACCATTCCAGCTTTTTTCATATCGTCCGGCATTCAAGCTTTCTTGCAAGATTGTTTTGATTAATTCTCCATTAATACTAAAAATTTGCAGAGAAACAAATTCACTTTTTGGGATTTCAAATGCGATCGTAGTGGACGGATTAAATGGATTGGGATAATTATTATATAAAACATATCTATTTGTAATTACTTCTTCAGTTATAGATGTTGGATTTGGTTTACTTAATGGATCGCCAGGATTAGTTACTTTACTCGGATCACCAACCGGTCCGCCGCTCCATATTCCAGTTGGATTTTGTAATTCAACTCCATTGGAAAATCCATCTCCATCCGAATCGAGGTTTGCTAGCTGAGCATTCCAAACTACATTTCCCTGTGAATTAAGGAAGCTCTGTTCTATTCTTTGGCCAAAGCTATTTCTTGGACCTCCACCAAACCCACTTACATGACAGTTAGCACACGAATTAATTCCTCCATTGGGTATCTGTCCTACTCTAAAACTTTGTGATATTAATAATGATGCGCTAAATGATGAAATAAGGAATAAAAAAATGTAAATGTATTTTTTCATATCAACCTCCTTTTAATAAATATGAACTCAATAAAATGAATCGTGGTTTAACATAGTAAATTGGTGATATTTTGTCCACTTATAAATTCTGAACTTATTTTTACTATATTTAACCATTAATTTTAGAGAGGATTATTTTATGGAGTATTACCCGACTTTAATTACATTACATATAATATTTGCCGGCGGGTGGTTAATGAGTTTGTTAACCGATGGTATTCTTAAAAAATTAATTTCAAATAAAAAAAATAGTAATGACGTTAAAATTTTTATCAGTCTTTATTTAAAGATCACTAATTTATTTGGAATAATTGGTGCTATCGGAATATTATTAACAGGAATTGTAATGGTATTACTTAATCCGGGTTATGGCTTCTTTGATATGTCTGCCAATCACTGGCTTGCAACAAAACAAATTTTAATGGTTATTCTTTTATTGATTATTTTTGTTTTTATAATTCCCACTGCAAAGAAAATTAGAAATGAAATTAATACCGAGCTGGCATCGGGTTCTCAAATTTCTGAAGATACATTTAAACTTTTAAGTAAGATCTATAAGCTTA
Organism: Melioribacter sp.; assembly: GCA_018333725.1. Taxonomy (GTDB): domain Bacteria; phylum Bacteroidota; class Ignavibacteria; order Ignavibacteriales; family Melioribacteraceae; genus DSXH01. Next base: position 16,011 of record JAGXSM010000252.1, read on the forward strand.
ATATGGCAATAAATATAATCGTGGTTTTGAATTTTCTATTTGCAATTACACATCGTTATATTGGTTGATTTTTTATAAATGAAAAAAATACTTCTACTCGGTTCAACCGGTTCAATTGGTTTAAGCACATTAGATATTATTAGATTGATGCCCGACCAATTTACCATTACCGGATTGAGTGTAAATAATAATATCAACAAACTTGAAGAGCAAATAAAGGAATTTAAACCACTTAGTGTAGTTGTAACAAACGAAATAGAAGCAGAACTGCTCAGAAAAAGAATCGGCTCTACGTGTGAAGTACTGAGCGGCAATAACGGTTTAATTGAAATTACCAGAAAAGCTGAATATGATATTCTGCTTTCTGCAATTGTTGGATTTGCCGGACTCAAACCAACTATAGAAGCAATTAAGCGAAAGAAGAGAATTGCACTTGCTAATAAAGAAACGCTAGTGGTTGCCGGGGAGCTGATTGTCAGTCTTTGCAAGGAATATAAGGCAGAATTAATTCCTGTAGATTCCGAACATAGCGCAATTTTTCAATGCCTTACTGGTGAAGATTCTAATTCAATCAACAAACTTATCCTTACTGCATCGGGTGGACCTTTCCTGAATAAAAGCCGACAGGAACTTGAGAATGTTACAATTGAAGAAGCATTGAATCATCCCAACTGGAAAATGGGGAATAAAATTACAATCGATTCTGCAACAATGATGAATAAAGGGCTTGAAGTAATTGAAGCATACTGGTTATTTAATCTACCCAAAAATAAAATTGAGGTTGTAATTCACCCGCAATCAATTATCCATTCGATGGTAGAATTTATTGATGGCTCATTAAAAGCCCAGCTTAGTACTCCAGACATGCGTTTACCTATTCTTTATGCATTATCCTACCCCACAAGATATAATTATAACGGTCTTTCAACAGATTTTAAAAAAATAGGACAGTTGACGTTTTTTGAGCCTAATTTTAATAAATTTGAGTGCTTAAAATTGGCTTATGATGCAATTGACGAAGGGGGCACTGCACCTTGTATATTAAATGCCGCCAATGAAATTGCCGTAGAAAAATTCCTTTCCGGTAAAATTAAATTTCTTCAGATACCGGAATTAATTAAGGAAGCTCTGCATAAGATTTCAGCAGAAAAACATTTTGATTTAGATTTACTTGTTAAATGCGATTCTGAAACCAGAATGTTTCTAAATAAAAAATATTCTTAAGGAAAATAAATGGATTACATTATATATTTTATTATAACTGTCGGTATTCTTGTATTTGTTCATGAATTCGGACATTTTGCTGCCGCAAAACTATGCAAGATTAGAGTTGATGCTTTTGCAATCGGATTTGGGAAAAGAATTTGCGGTTACAACAAGATTACCGGTTTTTCCTGGGGCAATTTACCAAAAGATTGGGACGGACAGGGAAATACAGATTATCGTTTGTGTGTCTTTCCATTAGGCGGTTATGTAAAAGTTGCCGGAATGGTTGATGAAAGTATGGATACTAAGTTTATGGAATCTAAACCGCAGTCATGGGAATTCCGATCCAAACCAACTCTTCAAAAGCTATTTGTTATTACTGCCGGCGTTCTGATGAATTTACTTTTAACTATTGCAATCTTCTGGGGAATAAATTTCTTTTTAGGCAAACAAGTTTTTAAAACTACTACTATCAGTAAAATTGTTAATGGTAGTTTTGCTCACCGGGCCGGATTTCAATCCTACGATAAAATTGTTTCTGTTAACGGAACGACCGCAAATGATTGGGAAGACATAGTTGAAAACTTATTGGTAAGCAGTTCACCTTTAGTAAAAGTTTCTGTTGAAAGAAACGGAAGCATACAGACATTAGAAGTTTCTCGAAAAATAATTACCGAGGCATCTCAAAATGGATTTTTCCTTTTCCCCTATCCTACACAACCAATTATTCAGGACGTATTAAAAGACTCGCCAGCAGAAGATGCGGGAATTAAACCGGGTGATATTTTCTTGTCCATTGCTGGAAATCAATTAAGAGATCGCGAACAGGTTGTTGAAGTAATTTCTTCTAATAAGCAAAAGAATGTAGAATTAATTTACCTCCGTGGTAACGACACATTAAAGACAATGATAAACCCGGGAATTGAAGGTAAAATTGGAATTGCAGTAACAGATGCTTATACAGGAGATTTTGAGTATAAGACTTACGGATTTGTTGGCGCTCTTACACAAAGCATCTCCAACATTGGTCAATATACTGTCCTTACATTCGGAATGTTAAAGAATGTTATTACCGGAAAGATTGCTTTCAATCAGGCATTCGGCGGACCGGTTAAGATTGCTCAATATGCAGCACGTTCCGCAGATACTGGAATCAGTTCATTTCTGTTTTTCCTTGCAATGTTAAGTTTGAGTCTGGCAATTATTAATATTCTTCCATTCCCCGCACTCGATGGCGGACATTTTATAATAATTGCCCTCGAAGGAATTTTTAGAAAAGAGTTACCGTTAAAAGTTAAGATAGCAATTCAAAACGCCGGGTTTGTTCTTCTACTTGCACTGATGGCATTTATAATCTATAGCGACATAATAAGCTTATAAAAAAAGGGCGGTTTATTATCCGCCCTATTTCCCCCCGATTTAACCAAAACTTTAACTCAATTTGAACAGAATCGGAACAACTACTTCTGCTTTAACTTTCTTCCCTTTTATTTCACCCGGGGTAAATTTTGTTGCTTTCACAGCATTAAGTGCGGCATCAATTAATAGTTTGTTATTCCCTTCCTCAATCTTCATGTCGGTTACAACTCCATTTTCATTTATATTCGCTCTAACAAATACGTTTCCTTCAATCTTATCTTTTTTACCTTCATCTGGGTATTTAATATTTTTGAGTATTGATTCCATACCACCAATCGGAAATGGTTGTTTATCGAGATCGTTTTTATCCTGAGCGGAAATAACATTAGATGAAATTATTAATACTGCAACTACAAACAAGAAGATGTTTTTTAGAGTTTTCATAACTCCCCCTTTTATTGTTATTTATTTAAGTGCAAATACAATTGGAATAGAAACCTGAACCTTTACCGGTTTACCTCTTTGACTTCCCGGTGTAAATTTTGTTTTCCTAACCGCTTCAACAGCAGCGGAATCGAGAGCAGGATGGACACCTTTTATTATCTCACATCTAACGACATCCCCCTTTTCATTAATAAATGCTTTAACAAAGACTCTCCCTTGAATACCCGCTCTTTTGGCAACTTCTGGATATGTAATTTTTTTCTGAATAGCTTCCATTCCACCAATAGGTTCAGGAATTCTATCTACATTATAAAAATAGATTTTCTCGTTGTGTTTATTTTTATTTCTTGCAACCCAGTCTTTCCATGATACAAAAATATTTTTTTTAGAATATGTTTCTACGTAAGCATCAGCTAGTTGTTTACATATTAACCGTCTTCTGCTTTGCTTTATTCTTTTCCTATTCTTAGCAATTAATTCTACGTTATCGCGCACACCCAACTCATTTATCATTTTTTCTATTCCATCATATTTATTTTTTAGAGTGCGCATGCTTTGTAACGCTTTTGCTATATCTAAAACGTAAGCGGTTTCACTATTCAATTCTATTCCAGTTATATAACACTTCAACATTTTGTATTATTCTCTTGTTTTTCTATTGTAAAAATGTTTAAGAATAAATGTTGCATCAATAGTTGTAAATCGTTAGTTTCCAATTGGATTTTGTAATTGGAGTTGCATTTTGGAATATCTTGCCTTTGAAGAAGCTGTAATAAAAAAGAAAGATATTGCCGCGGAACTTGATCTTCTTCTTTCTAATAAAGCTTTGGTAGCTAAACCAAATGCGCTTCAATGGAAATTTTTTAGAGATTGCACAAAGGTTTTGTTAAACCCAAAATACCAATCTGATTTTCCTTCCTTATCTAAATCTCAAATAGCCCAATTAAAATATGAAGCTGAGGAAAAGCTAAAGAAATATTATCTTCGCCCCGGCAGAAAAATTAACTATGTATTCCAAATCGTCCATAAAAAGGAACTTACACATATTTTTAATGGAGAAGCTTATACTTATCCAAATATTGGCGGCTATTCTGTTTTAATCCGCGATACATCAAATGAAGTTACTCCTTCTCATAATCTAACCGAAAAAGATATTAAAGAATATATTGAACGGGTAGTTACAGAATCGGTTGATATGGAATTCGAAGCCTATAAAACATTACCTAATATTATTGCAGATGAACTTCTTGACGCTTGGTTTTGTCCTTTTGGTCCTGCAAAAAAAGAAATACTGCATATATTGACGCGCCATAAAGAAAGAGGATGGATATTAACCAACTACATGAATCCATCGACCAAAAGAATTCTTAACATTAAGGTAAGAAAAATTGAAAGAAAGGAGATTTTTGTTGCTACTACAGAGTATTGGTACCTGCGCTGGTGGGACTCTAAAAAAAATACATACACGTTTCCATATAGAGAAACCAATCGGCAGCAATATGTTTTAAGAAAAGATGATGGTATATGGAAAGTTTATGAATCTATTAAACCGGCGCCGAGAACTTCTATCCCTAATAGAAGAAAATATTCTCCGTAAGCAGCATGACTTCTTATAATGTATATTATAGGAAAGTATATTTGTTTTCTTTCTATAAAACAAAAATAAACAATCAATTTAATTAAAAGGAGTATCTATGAATACCGGTTTGGTTACAAAACAAAAATTCTTGTCTTTGTTACTACTATTCCTCCTTACTATTATTCTTGTCAATGGGTGTCAATCAGATGACCCGTTGCAATCTTCAAATACATCGGAAAGAGATGGATTAACATTGTCGAAATCCGTTTCTCAGGGTTTTGGTAACGAATTTGTCCCGGGAGAAGTTATAATAAAATTCACTTCGGGAACTTTAAGTACTCAGCGTGAAGCAGTACTTAATAGGATCAGTGCAAAAGTAACAGAGAAGATTCTTACACGCACTATGCTCGCTAGTGGCGATAATGAAGGAATCAATTTAGTATCCACCACTTTCCCGGTACAGGAAGCCGTACAATTATTGCGTGGATTGCCAAATGTTGAATACGCAGAACCAAATTATATTTATAATCATTTTGCAACATCGAATGATCCTTA
>JAGXSM010000253.1 GCA_018333725.1 Melioribacter sp.
TTCATTAACCAATATTTTGTAGGCATTTCATTTCTCCAAGAGTCTGTCTCAAAAGTAATTTTTTAAAAAATAGCCCGCAGATTAACGCGGATTCAACTGATCCTCCAGAGGCGGACAAGTTTTCGCTGATTTATAATTTGAATAAAAACTTTTGAGACATCCTCTTTACTTGATATATTGTTTTAAAAACTTTCCAGTGTATGATCTCTCACTCTTTACAATATTTTCCGGTGTACCAACCGCAATTACCTCGCCTCCTTTATCGCCGGCATCAGGTCCAAGATCAATAATATAATCCGCACATTTAATTATGTCTAAATTATGTTCAATAATAACAACGGAATTCTGGTTGGCAATAAGCATCTGGAAGCATCTTAATAATTTGCTGATGTCATCGAAGTGAAGACCGGTCGTCGGTTCATCAAAAATAAAAAGTGTATGTTGATTTTTCTTTTGAGTTGCAAGATGGGATGCAAGCTTAACACGCTGCGCCTCGCCGCCGGATAAAGTAGTGGAAGGCTGACCAAGTTTTATGTAGCCCAAACCAACATCTGCAAGCACTCTCAATATCTTTTGTATCTTCTCAACATTTTCGAAAAAGAGAATCGCTTCATCAACGGTCATGTTAAGAACATCAACAATGTTTTTCCCTTTGTAAGTAATTTCAAGAACTTCTTTTTTGAAGCGTGTGCTTTTACAATCATCGCATTCAAGGTAGAGGTCTGCAAGAAATTGCATTTCAATTTTAACATAACCTTCACCCTCACAGGTTTCGCATCTTCCTCCGGGTACATTGAAAGAGAAAAACCCCGGCTTATACCCATGAGCACGCGCTGCGGGTGTTGCTGCGTATAATTCACGTATCAACTCGTAACCTTTAACATAACTAATGGGATTAGAGCGGGGAGTTTTACCAATTGGCGACTGGTCAACAATTTCAATCTGATCGATGTATCTGGCGCCTTCTATAGAATCGAACTTACCAAGCCGCGGCGGATTGCCGCCGTTCATCTTAACAATTCCACCATAGAGAATATCGTGAACAAGTGTGCTTTTACCCGAGCCGCTTACACCCGTTACTACTACAAATTTTTTGAGAGGTACTTCAACAGTAATATTCTTTAAATTATTTTCCCGGGCTCCCGTAATGTTTATCGCTTCGGTTTTACGTTTGTTCCTTGATTCGGGAACAGGAATTTTTATTTGCCCCGATAAATATTTTCCTGTAAGAGAATTATTATTCTTAGTAATTTCATTATAAGAACCGAAGGCAACAATTTCACCGCCATGAATACCGGCAAGCGGGCCCATATCAAAAATCATATCAGCTTCACGCATCATTTCCGGATCGTGCTCAACTACTACTACAGTATTGCCAATATCTCTCAATGACTTAAGAATTTTAATCAATCTTGAATTGTCGCGCGGGTGTAAACCAATGCTTGGTTCATCTAAGACATATAATGTGCTCATTAATGCAGAGCCAAGAGAAGTTGCAAGGTTAATCCTCTGTGTCTCTCCGCCGGAAAGTGTGCTGCTTAAACGTTCTAATGTCAGGTAACCAAGACCAACATCATTAAGGAATGTTAACCGTTTTACAATTTCATCATAAATTCTTTGCCCTATTACTTTATCATTTCCGGTTAGCTTAATGCTGTTAAAGAATTCAAACACACGTTCAATAGACATTTGAATAATATCATGAATAGATTGACCGTTAACCATCACCTGTAACGCTTCTCTTCTTAAACGCGAACCACGGCATGCATGGCAGGTTGTATATCCCCTATATTTACTTAACAAAATTCTGATATGCATCTTGTAAGTTTTTTGTTCGAGGTGTTGAAAGAACCCGTTGATTCCGGCAAATCCTTTGAATCCTTCTTTAACAAAATTTAACTGCTCGGATGATAAATCCTTAAAAGGAATATCGAGCGGGACTCTTCCGTTGTTATTACGGATTAGATCGCGCATGTACTTGCTATACTTAACTGTTCGCCACGGTGCAATTGCTCCTTCTGCCAATGTAAGGTTAGGATTAGGAACAATAAGATCCATTTCATATCCCATTGTTTTACCAAAGCCCTGGCAAACAGGACACGCACCAAACGGATTATTAAAAGAAAAGAATCTCGGTTCGGGTTCTTCGTAACGGATGCCGCAGCATTCATAAAATCTTGTGAACTGGTTAACTTTATTATTTTCAGAATTGATAATTGCAAGCCGGCCTTCACCTTCTTTGAATGCCGCTTCAATTGATTCTGCAAGTGCTTCCCTGACTTTTCCTTTTTTTATTTTAAATCGATCGAGAACAACAATTATTTTCTCTTTCGATTTAGGAATTTGAATTTCAGTGTTGAGATCAAACAACTGGGCTTTAATGAATATTCTGAAGAATCCTTTTTTTCTAAGCAGTTCTAATTCTTCTTCAACTGTTTTTCCTTCATGTGAATGAAGAGGGAAGCCGAGATAGAATTTATCTTCTTCACTTTGTGTCTCAAGCCATTCCGAAATTGTTCCGACAGTATCTTTCTTAACAATTTTTTCGCAGCTAAAACAGAAAGTTTTTCCAATTCTTGCAAATAGTAATCTTAAGTAGTCATAAATTTCCGTGCTTGTGCCAACCGTAGATCTTGGGTTTCTTGCACCTGTTTTTTGTTCGATTGCAACAGCGGGGGATATACCGCTAATAAAATCAACATCGGGTTTGTTCATTCTTTCAAGGAACTGACGTGCATAAGAGGAGAGACTTTCTACATATCTGCGCTGGCCTTCAGCATATAATGTATCGAACACAAGAGATGATTTACCGCTTCCGCTTACACCAGTAAACACTACCAGTTTATTGCGCGGTATTTCGAGTGAAATGTTTTTAAGATTATGCTGACGTGCACCGCGCACTATTATTTTATTTTCGGAGTAGGACTTATTATTCTTGGCCATTTTTAAAAAATTGGTAATTCGTAACTATCAAGTTACGAAATTGAATTAACACTATTCCACACACAGTAATTGAATAACCTGAAAATCATAATTATATTAAATCATAAAAAAGGGAATTACTTTTATGGAATGGACAATTATTGGACTTAATATTTTATATGCAGTTATGGGAGTGGTTCTAATGTTTATCTCGTACAAAATTTTTGATAAACTCTCTCCTAAAATTGATTTTGAAGAGGAGCTGAAGAAAGGGAATTTAGCCGTTGCTATTTTTATTGCATCAATTTTTATTTCAATAGCTCTTATAATTGCCGGGGCATTAAATTGAAATTCCTTCTATTAGTACTAGTTTTATTTTTTAGCAAATCTGAATATGCACAGAAGAAATTTGCAGAATATGATGATACTTTTAAAAAATACTCCAAACGGTTTTTTGGACCCGGTTATGATTGGAAATTATTTAAAGCACAAAGCATCGCAGAAAGTGGTTTGACTCCAGATGCTTTGAGTCCCGTTGGTGCCAGAGGTTTAATGCAGCTTATGCCCTCAACATTTGCCGACATCCAAAGCGCTAATACAGAATTTAAGAGTATTGACGACCCGGTCTGGAATATTGCTGCGGGTATTTATTATGACAAGCAGTTATATAACAAATGGAATGAAATTGAAAGCAAAGAGGAGAAGTTTAATTTTACTTTTGGAAGTTATAATGCCGGCAGAGGAACAATATTAAAAGCTCAGGAGAAAGCAAAGCTAAAAGATCTTGATCATACTGACTGGAATAACATTTCTCTGGTAGCACCGGAAGTTCCAAAATGGAGACACGAAGAAACTCTTAATTATGTAGAACGAATAATAAAATTTCACAACCAGCTAATAAAATAGAATTTACTTCGATTTACCTTCTAACTTTTTTTCTAATTCCAGAAGTTCTTTTATACGATTATCAAGGATGTCGTTCTGTTCTTTAAGTTCCTGCAAACGATTATCAATTTGTATCTGGAATTCAGCTTTGTTCCAGTAACCGCGCTGTTCAAAATAGCTTTTGAATAACCAGTTGTGTTTTAGGGCTTCCATATTTTCCGCAAGACTTGAAGTTGCCATTCTTGCATCTTCGGAGGTTTTAGAAAAATTGTAAATCATTGTCCGTATCGAATCGGCAATTTTCTGGTCGGTTAATAATGTTCCGAGCGCCCCTTCGCCTCTTTCTATTCTATCAACTAATAATCTAACATCAATTACAGCAGTATCAACATTGGCGATAATCGATCCAATACTATTGCTTATGTTAACTATAATATCTGTTATGTCGCTTAATTTCTCTGTAAGGGCATTCATGTTTTTATCTGCGTTCTGTGTAATATTAACTGCAGCTTTGTAAAGACGGTCATCGTTAACTAATTTACCAAATGTCCCTTCACCTTTATTGGTCTTTGCAATTATTTCCGATAAATCCTTTGTAAGGTCTTTCAGATAAGAAATTACTGCTTCTGTTTCCTCAACAACAGCGGCAACATTGAGGGGATTTTTAGATTTTATAATTCCATCCTCTTCAATCTCTGCAAATTTTGAAGAGCCGGGAGTAATCGTAACTATTTTTTTACCAACTAATCCTTCTGTTTCAATTGCGGCCTGACTATCGAGGCGGATGAACTGTTTTAATCCAACATCAATTCTCATTCTTACTTCAACATTACCGGTTACATCATCAACCAGCGAAATACCACTTACACTTCCTATATCATAACCACTTAATCTTACCGGCGCCCCGGATTTTAATCCTTCAATCTGATTGAAGTAAGCTTTTACCTGTATTGTTCTTGTGAACAATTTCTCTTTACTGCCTAATAGGAAAATTGAGATAACTAAGAGAACAGTTCCAAAAAAAATGAATATACCAAGTCGTGCGCCTTCAAGTTGTTTTAACATTTTATTCCTCTCAAACTTTTATAATTTCATTGCTGAAAAAATTTTTCAGGAATGGATCGGTGGATCCGGTTAGTTCAGGAATTCTTCCTTCGTAAGCAATTTTTGCTTCCTTAAGAAATATTGCCCGGTCAGCAATAATTTCTGCACATATCAAATCGTGTGTAACTGCAATTGAAGTCATGTTAAGTTTCTTCTGCAAATTTAAGATTAACTCGCTAATTTCTTTTGTTGTAATTGGATCAAGTCCGGTTGTCGGTTCATCATACAACATTAATTCCGGATCGGTGATAATTGAACGTGCTAATGCAATCCGTTTCTTCATTCCACCTGATAACTCGGACGGCATTTTATCGATGGCTTCTTCAAGTCCAACTAATTCTAAAGTTGTTAATACTTTTTCATTTATTGTAGATTGAGTTATTTCAGGAGTATGCCTTTTCAAAGGGAATGTTAAATTTTCTCTAACGGTCATCGAATCATAAAGTGCAGATCCCTGAAATAAAAATCCGATATTCTTTCTTAACCTGTTCAATTCATTTACTGAAAGCTCTGAAATATTTTCTCCTTTGATAAAAATATTGCCTGAATCCGGTTTCATCAATCCGATAATACACTTGAGGAGTACACTCTTACCCTGGCCACTTCTGCCGAAGACAACTAAATTTTCCGCCCGGTTTACTCCGAGAGAAATATTATCAAGTACGATTAATTGATCGAACCGTTTTGACAAATTTTTTATTTCTACTATCCTAGTGTCGGCCATATCCATAAAGAAATTTTTACCAATATCATGTCAAAAATTAAAATAAGAAGAGAAGAAAGAACAACGGATGTTGTAGAAGCTCTACCAACACCTTCTGTTCCGCCTTCTGCTGTAAAACCTTTATAACATCCTACAAGACCTACTATGTATCCAAAGACAAATGTTTTTGCAACGCCGGGAATAAAATCACCAAACTCAACGGAACGAAGAACCGAATCAATATAATAATGGATGTTCATATTCTCTGTTATTATAACTGCAATGTATCCACCGAATATTGCTATGATAATTACATAAACCGAAAGTACAGGAAGAATCATTGTTGTTGCAATTACACGTGTAACAACAAGGAATTTAAACGGGTTAACCGCAGAGACTTCCATGGCATCAATTTGTTCTGTAACGCGCATTGAACCGAGTTCTGCACCTATACCGGAACTAACACGTCCGGCAAAAATTAAAGCTGTTATAACAGGTCCCAATTCTCTAACAACTGATAGAGCAACCATTCCGGGTAAAAAATCTGTTGCACCAAATCTTTGAAGAACCGGTTGGCTCTGCATCGCAAGAACAAGTCCAATTATTAAACCGGTAATACTTACAATTCCAAATGTCTTAACGCCAAGCTCGTCCATATGTTTTTTAATTTCAGAAATTTCATACGGAGGTAGAAACGCTTGCTTAATAAATTCCCAGTTGAAAATTGTTAAGCCGGTAATTGTCGCAAAGAAATTGTAAAGGTAATCGGAATAAGAAAGCCGCCGGCTCTGTTTTAGTCTGGGTAATTTCATTGGAAAGAATAATTACTCTGTTTTGATTTCCAAAATAGTAAAATCATTTATTAGATTGAAGTGTGATAAAGTTAATCAAATTCTAACCAAAACTATAATATCTGTAGTGAATACAAAAATGATTAAGGAATTGCCACTTATTACACAAATGGTCACTAAATATTAGTGAAAATTAGTGCAATTCGTGGCTTTAAAATGCATTGATAATGTGATTAATCTGAGGTTTTTGACCGGGAAGTTTCAGGATTGCAATAACATCGATACGGCTAAGCTCGTCTTTAATTTCTTTTTCCCATAGATAAGCGGTCGCAGTTCTTTTTACAAGATTCTGTTTCCCTTTTGTAATTGCTAATTCCGGTGGTCCATATTCCAGATTCTTTCTGTACTTAACCTCAATGAAAACAAGTATCTCTCCATCTTTTGCAATTATATCAATTTCACCGTGTCCAAATTGGTAATTCCTTTCAACAATTTTGTAGCCAAGTTTAGAAATAAACTCGCAAGCAATTTCTTCTCCTTCGGAACCGGTTTTGCGTTTGTTCTTTTTTTCTTCCGTTTTCATTTTTCCCCCTTACTCAGGCACTCAATCACTCAGTCACCTCCATTCAAAATTAATAAGTGACTGTTTTTCAGAGTAATTAGAATAACACTTCCTGTTTCTCTTCATTCAATATTTTACTTAAAAAAGTTTTTCTATGAAGTTCGGATATGCCATACTGTTTTACGGCATGGATATGAGCACTGGTTGCATAACCCTTATTATGGTTCCAAAAATATTGCGGATAATTTTTCGAGTGCTCTTTCATAATTCTATCCCTTGTTACTTTTGCAATAATAGAAGCAGCTGCGATTGAGAATGATTTGGAATCGCCATTAATAACAGTTATAGTTTTCAAATCCGAATTAAAAGTTTTATTGCCATCAATCAAACAAAGCTGCGGTTCGGGTTTTAAATTTGAAACCGCTATCTTCATAGCTTTTAAGGATGCCTGAAGAATATTTATCCTGTCAATTTCCAGATGATCCAAAATTCCTATTCCGTATGAGATACAATTCTTAACAATCCATTCGAATAGTTCTTCGCGGGTCTTTTCATTTAGTTTTTTTGAGTCGTTTATTTTATTATGAAAAGTTTTATTATCGAATATAACAGCTGCAGCAACAACAGGACCGGCTATTGGACCTCGTCCGGCTTCATCAACACCGGCAAGATATTTTATTTTACGGTTACGGAACGACTTATCGAATTTTATTAAACTGTTCATGTGCAAAATTATAAAAGGCTGAAATTATATTCGAGTATTAATGCGCTTTTAGAACTCATTAACAATTCCGAAATGAATTTTACCATCGCGGAATGAATCACCTTTACCCAGAGCAAAACTGACGCCTAAAATTCCAAGTGTTGTTTCGATGTTAAAGCCCAATCCGTATCCGTATTTGAAATCCGAAGTTTTAGGAATGCTGCGGGATGGATCTTCACTTCTAAGAAAATAACCCGTATCAAGAAATAAAAATGCAAAGGAACGATTAGTTAGTAAATATCTGTATTCAAGATTCGACCAGAGAATACGATTACCGGCAAATTGTTTTTCGCGGTAACCCCGCAATGTATTTGTTCCGCCTAACATATATAAATCGCTTATTTCAAAATCGTTACCTTTTAATTCGCGTGCATGAACTCCTGTTGCTACAATCTGCCTGTTAAAAATTTCCAGAAAGTAGCCGAAGTCAATTTCCAGACGTTGAAAGTTAGTTTTTGTTTTAACGGAAGGTGTAATAAACTCTTTAGGTCCTTCAATTTTCTTTGAAGTGTACTTATATGTATTGCTCAATATTATTCCTTCGGTGGGGGAGTAAAAATCGTCGCGCGTATCTATTCTTAAGTTGAATCCGATAGTATTGGAAGTTGAGTTGAAGACAGTAAAAGTTTTATCTGCTCTTTCTGTGGGTATAGTAGATTGGGTGCTTAGAATTAGAGAAGCTGTTACTTCCTGAGAAGCGATGTAATCGAACCTACCTTCTGCATTTCTCTGGACGTAAGTTGAATCCTGTTTCCGTTGATATAATCCGGCTTCAATATTAAACGGAAGATTAAACAACCATGGTTCAAGGTAACGTATTTCAAGTTCCTGAGAAGAACGCGATTCCTGTTGCCACTTAAAACCCGCAGAACGACCGGTGCCGAATAAATTCCTCAAGCTTATATTAACAAATCCCGTTAAGAACCCTTTTTCATTTTGTGTTGTTGCCGGGATGTAACCAATTATCCCGTCGAAATTATTTGTTTCTTTTTCTTTAATTATAATTTTCAAAATCCCTTCGTCGCGGGAATTAAAATAAAATTCAGGAGGTTCAACAGGTTCAAAAAATCGGAGCCTGTTTAATCTGCCCGGAATGTTATCGATTTTTTTTTGATCATATAACTCACCAATTTTAATATTAATTACACGTGATATAACAAAATCTTTCGTTTTCGAATTGCCTGATATTTCAATTTTATTAATAACAGATTTTTTGCCGTGATCTATTGTTAAATAAAGATCTGCATAATAATTTTGATCAGTCGAATCATAGAACAAATAAATCGACTCAAGCAGAATTTTAGAGAAAGGTTGACCGGTATTTTCTAAATATGATAAAACTTTACCGGATGTTGACTGAATTATTTCATTACTTAAAATTCTCCCGGTTAGATCCCCAAATGTTCGTTCTAAAAATATAGAATCAACCATTGTGTGATTGAAATAGATTTTGTTTATAAATGTGGGTGAGTTCTCTTTTACTTCAATTACAATTTTTGAGCGGAAAGTATCAACAGGTTCAGAAAATATTTTAGGGATCTCGTAATTGTAATAACCTGCCGATCTTAAACCTTTGCCTATTCTATTTTTAATTGTGTCTTCAACTCCGGGGAAAAAGTTTGCCGGTATGATTAATCCAATCCATCTTTGATAATCTGAAACGGGGAAAATATTATTCCCGCGCACTTCAATGGAATTAATTGACTGAGCAAAAAAGATGTGACTTGTTAATAAAGAAATAAAAACAATAGAACGCAGATACCGCAGATAGTTATGATTTACACAGATAATATCATACAAAATCTTAATGATCATAATAAATCAGCGTTCTATTAATGCACCGTTGGAGAATCATCAATCAGCTTCATTCTTTTACCGAGAGGTTCAACCTTCACTTTATCAATATAGACATTCATTTGATCAGTAGTAACCCGGCATTCATCCCATGTTGTTGCATTTGCGACTCCTAATGCAGTTGCAATTCTGATAAACTCATCATACACAAGCGCATTTTCGAGTCCGTAAATTATACCCGCCACAAACGAATCGCCGCTACCGGTTGCATCCTTTGCATTTATCTCGGGAGGATATACTTTGTAATGAAAGTCGTACTTAGAAGTATAGGAAGGATTACTTCCATCAGTAAGGAATGCCATCTTAATTCCTCTGGAATATAAATGCTCGAGGAATTTAATTTTATCTGTGTCGGAACTGACCGGAATTCCAAGAGAAGATTCAATTTCATGAACGTTATTATGAAGAACTGTTGGTGAGGAATCAATGCATCTTGATAAGTGTTCTCCATAAGTATCGAGAACCGAGATTTTATCATGCTTGTTTGCAAGTTCAATTCCATAAGGGAAAATATCGTCGGTTTCTTTACAGGGTGAACTTCCGGAAAAAACAACAGCAGAAGAATTCTGAATCATTTTTTCAAGTTTGTTTTTAAAATCATCCGATTCATCTTTAGTAATCGAACTATTAACGCCGAAGAATGTTGTAATTTTTTTCTCATTTAAATCCATTATCAAATCAGCTGAGCGAGTTTCTGACTTTGTAGACACAGACGAGTAATCAATTTTTTCGTGGGCTAAAATGCTTCTGAAAATTTTTCCGTTATTTCCGCCAATGAATGTGAAAGCGGAATTTTTCATTCCGAGGTAATTTAATTGACGGCTTACATTAATTCCTTTTCCACCGGCAGCTAATTCTTCCTTAAATGCCCTGTTCTCTTTACCATATTTAACGTTGTTGAAGTAAAGTTTCCTCTCGAGCAAGGGATTGATTGTTATTGTAAGAATCATTTTCAATAATGCATAATTAATAATTGATAATGTATAATGAAATGAGGAGAATTGAAAATCGAATACGAAATTGATTTTTTAATAATACTAAGCTTGCTAATTATTACTATTGATCATTATACACTTTACATTATACATTTTTTATCATCTGTATCCGGGCCAGCGGCTATAATCCGGATTTACCAGCCGGTAATCTCCAAATCCGGTTGCGTCTGCAAATATAAACGCTCTATTTAAATCATAATATTCCCAGATCTCATAAGGAATTGAATTGGCTTCCATCGGTCGGCGCTCAACATTATTGGGCGGACCAAAAGTAACATAAATTAATCCCATATCGGTTCGCCATCCTTCAGAAAGTCCCTTAAAATTTTTGTTAGCGTACTCAACCCTTCTATAATATTCATACAAAACAGGATTTTCTTCCAGTTGCGGATTCGGTTTTTTCTTGTTCCAGAATTTTAAAAACCGGTCAAGTTTCTCATCGTAATTTTCACCTTGTTTTATAAAACTCATTTCCTGGGGCGATGCAATATAAACTAATTGTTCCACTGCTTTATCAAGATCAACAATTGAATTCGGAAATCCGTAAATCTTTGATACGAATAATTTTTCTGAAGTTGCAACCTCTTTCCAGTCTTTATCTTTCAGGATGATCCTTATGATAAAATCTCCCAGTCTGAAACTCACATTTTCGATTGTATGGTAAATAGAATTTATCCCGGCTTTTACATATACAGGGTCCATATATTTTGTGGTTACTTTGCTTCTCAGATTTTCAATTTGATATTCAAGAATAACCTGCTGGTCTTTGTTCGAATAAATTTCGAATGAGAATGGAAGTGAATTGGTTTTATTAGAAACTATTTTAGAAATATTAGGAACAACTTTATCGCCCGAAGGATCTTTTATTATTTCGGTTATTAAAAGAATATCGCTAACACTAAGAGTGTCTGCCAGTTTTTTCAATACGGTTTTATATTCGCGCGTACCGGCTCTTCTGGAATCAGAATCTTCGAGAATACATCTTATAGTATAATTACCGGGATTCAGATCGAATGATTTATATGAAAAATTGTAATTGTTTCTTGAAATTGTTTGTGTAAAATCGTCTAAAGTTATTTTCTCCCTCCAGCTTCGTTCAAACAGGATATTCTTTTTATTCTGGTCGTAAAATGTTAGAGTTACATTATATCCGCCAATAAAAGAATTATCTTTTTTGATGAACTGAATTGAGGAGTGTGGAATCTGAACGAAAACATCTAAACGGGCTTTATCCGGCGAATCACTTTTATAATTAGCAAAATCGATAAAAAACATTGGTGCATTAATTGCCAGATTAGTTTCCGCCGAATATTCAACCTGTGCATTCACTGTTACAACAAATGCCAGTAGTATTAACCAGATCCTTTTCATATTATTTACTCCTTTAGCATTTACAATTGTGAATCGTATTGTAAATGATGTCTATATTAAATTAAACCTTATTTCGAATTGTCAATTTTCCCGAACAAATCATACTCATTGCAGTCATTAATTTCAACATCATAAAAGTTTCCTATTTTAAGCTTGTTATCGTCTGCTTTAATCAGAACTTCACCATCTACTTCCGGCGCATCCTTTTCAGTTCTTCCTATGTAAAATTCTCCTTCAATATTATCAATAATTACTTGCATTTTACTGCCGATAAGTTTTTCGTTCTTACTTTGTGAAATTTCCTTTTGAATGTTCATCAGTATCGCTTTTCTCTCTTCTTTAACCTCGGGTGGAACAGGATCTCCAAGTATATAAACGGGTGTATTTTCCTCAACCGAATAATTGAATACTCCGATGCGGTCGAACTTTATATCCTTAACAAACTCGCAAAGTTCCTCGAATTCTTTTTCGCCTTCATTAGGATAGCCGACAATAAATGTTGTTCTTAAAGTAATATCCGGTATTCTTTCTCGTAATTTATAAAGTAATTCTATGGTTCTTCTTTTGGTTATTCCCCGGCGCATCGATTTAAGAACGTTATCGGAAATATGCTGAAGAGGAATGTCTATGTATTTGCAAATCTTATGATTTTCAGCTATCTCATTTATCAAATCATCCGGAAAGTGAGAAGGATACGCATATAATAATCTAATCCATTCAATTCCATCAATTAAAGAAATTTTGTTAAGTAGTTCCGCAATATTTCTTTTCCCGGTTTCTTTTCCATAGTCAGTTGTATCCTGTCCTATAATGTTTATTTCTTTAACTCCCTTAGCAGCAAGAAACTTTACTTCCTGTAAAATGTCGTCCATCGGTTGGGAATTATGAAGTCCCCGCATTAAAGGAATAGCACAGAATGAGCACGGGTTATCGCAACCCTCCGAGATTTTTAAATAAGCAAAATGTTTAGGAGTAGTCAGGAATCTTTCACCAAGCAATTCATATTTAAGATCTCCGCCAAAGTCTTCAACAATACCTTCGTAAGCTTCAGTGCCAAAGAAAGAATCAACTTCGGGAATTCCTTTACGAAGATCGTCCATGTAACGTTCCGAGAGACATCCGGCGACAACAATTTTTTTAAGCTTTCCTTTTTTCTTCAACTCAACGGCCGATAAAATTGTATTTACGGATTCTTCTTTTGCTGCGTCAATAAATCCGCATGTATTAATTACAACCGAATCAGCTTCTTCGGGATTTTCCGTGAGATCAAATTTATTCAGTTTCAGTTGATTCATTAATCTTTCTGAATCGACTGTGTTTTTTGAACAACCGAGTGTAATTACAGATATTTTTGGTTTTGAAGGCATTTATTCCTTTCTTTATCGAATATAATTAACAACAACAAAAATACGGAAATAGTTTTAAGATATTTAATCTGAATGTGGGGGAAGTAGATTCTCCGAAGATTACTATATAAAGAATTATAATAAGTTTTTCCGAAGATTACTTTATAAAGAATTATAATAAGTTTTTCTTCTGATTAGTTTACTTTTGTGAGTGAAGCATAGGATATGCCACTAATTTCACGAATTAACACTAAATAAAAATGAGTGAATTAATTTATAAAGAAGAAGCATTTCAGATTATAGGAATTTGCATGGACGTCCATAGAGAATTAGGGGGCGGATTTTTAGAAATTGTTTATAAAGATGCACTTGAGTATAAATTTAGGAATAAAGGAATCTATTATGAAAGAGAGAAACAATTTGATATTAAATACAAAGAAATAATTTTACCTCATAAGTATTATGCCGATTTTACTGTATTTGACAAGATTATTCTTGAAGTAAAAGCTGTTGATGGAATACCCGATGAATTTATTAAACAGACTATCAATTACCTCGCAGTTTCAAATTACCGGTTGGGTTTAATAGTAAATTTTAGTAGGGATAAATTACTTTACAAAAGAGTAGTTCTTTGATTAGTGAAAATTAGTGTAATTAGTGGCGGAAGCATTTGCCACTAATTACACGAACGAACACTAATTATCTATAAGCAGCTTTTTCAATATCCTTCAATGAAGTAATCTTTTTAGGAGGATTTAAATACCTGTCCAGAAACTTATAAATCTTTATTCTGATTTCGCGGCCGACTTTATGATCCATCCTATCGAACGAATGTCCGCCCGGTAAATCCTTGAAAATTTCGTACTCAAATTTTTTCCCTTCGGCTTTAAGAGATTTTATAAGATGCTCAACTTCAAGAACATTAACGTCTTCGTCATTTGTATTGGTATGAATAAGTAACGGCGTTTGTAATTTATGTGCATTCCATGCAGGGGATCTCTTCTTATATTCCTGAACATTTTGATCGGCGGTTTTACCAAGGTGATAATCGGCAGAAAAGAGATCGCGGTATTCATCATCTTTATAACCCATCCTTGCTATCAGGTCGCTTACAGGAACACCTGCAAATGCACATTTGTAATTTTCAGGATAGTCGAAAATATTGAACAATGTAATTTGTCCTCCATGACTCCATCCGATAATTCCAACTCTATCAGGGTCAACAAAATCATAATTATCCAGAATATATTGTCGGCTGGCATTTACATCCTCATTTTCCAGTCCGCCATAATCAATTCTTTTATAAAATCCTTCTCCATAACCGGTGCTTCCTCTATATTCAGCGGCAACAACAATATATTGCTGGTACATTAATTCTCTAATTATGTGCGTGTAATAAGTTGTAAAGTCTGCATGGACACCACCATGTGGTAATACAATTAGAGGATATTTTTTGTTGAAATCGATTCCTTTGGGTATAAATACATAAGACCAGAATTTAACCGGATTACCGGCACCCTGACCGGTAGGATTTTTTTCCTTAGCAGGTGGAGGACCGGTCATAAAGATTTTATCTACAAACGCCACATCTCCAACTCTCTGGAACCAGAGTACATCATCAACAAGTTTTTCTAACCGATCCAGACGGTGCTGAAGACTTTCATCATTTCTGGTAATTTGTTTTTTAATATCGTCAATGGATTGTGCTGAATTGTTGGTGAATAATAAAAATAAGAATATCAACCATGAAAGTTTGATAACACTTTTCATCTTTTCAACCCTCAAGAAATTTTAATGGTTAATTATTAATTCTAAGTATAAATAAATAATCGGAGCAGAAAAAAGTAATGAATCGAACCGATCAAAAATTCCGCCATGGCCAGGAACTATAGATGAAGAATCTTTAACGTTGGCATCGCGTTTAATAAGACTTTCTACAAAGTCTCCCGCCTGTCCGAACACTCCAACTATGAATCCAATTACAACAACATCTTGTATAGATAAGAAATTAAGAACAACAATTTGAGCTATTACCATTGTAATAATTGAAAACACAAAACCGGCAATTGCACCTTCCCAGCTTTTATGCGGACTAACACGCGTAAGAATTTTGTGTTTACCTGTTGCAGAACCAATAAAATAAGCTGCAGAATCGCATACCCAGATTGTAACTAAAATGGCAATTATTAAATATCCGCCCTGATCATAAAGAAAAAAAGAATCGTTATAATATTCGCGTATTAAAACGAGTGCCGATGAAAAAAGTCCAATATAAAAAATACCAAGTAGCGATGCGCCAAGATTAGCAATAGCCGATTCACTTCTTCTAAAAAGTTCGAACAGTAACAGGACAGGTATTATTGAAAGGATCAGCAATTCAAACGAAATAAAACGGTAATATGAATTAAATATAATTAAGGAAATTGAAACAAAACCCACAAACATATTAGGAAAGAACTTTCTTCGAGAAAGCATTTTAGAAAATTCAAAGAAGGATACTAATCCGGTAAAGAGTGCAAAAAGCAAAAAGGGGAATGCCCCTAAAATGCTTACAATAACAATTAACGGGATTCCAAAAAGTGCAACAATTATTCTTGTAGTAAGATTACTCATTTTCATTTGTACTCTCTCCGGTATTCTCCTCAGGTTTTCTGTTTTTAATATCGTTAATAATTTCTAATGCATCATCGGCATCAGTCTTCTTAACGAGAATTTTAATTGTCTCCCAGCTTCCGGAAAGTGGAAAGTTGCGATCCTTTTTTGTGAAGAATAACGAATCAATACCAGCACCGCTTAAATTAGCTTTTAACATCTCGGCTTCATAAATTTCTGCAAATGTTCCTATTACAACCCAATCTGAAGGATGTAATAATTTCCCTTCGAATTCTTCTTTAAGAATTAACTCTGCACCGCAATCGGCACATACTTTAACTCCATCAACATATTCATATTCACAATTTGGACAGATCATATTTCCTCCTTTCTTTTTTGGAAGGACTTGTAGTTCTTCATAACATAATAAATAAAGGCAGAAAAAAGCAGAAGCAATATTGCGAAAGTTATAATGTGGTAGAGAATATCTTCCGTAGGTGTAACATTAGAACTTATTAATTCCTGGTCGCCGAAAATCATAAAAGCAGTTACTGCCATAAAGTTATTTAGGAAATGGAGAATCATAGGGATGAAAATGGAATCGCTTATATATGCAGCAAATCCGAAATATACTCCTAAGGCAATTAATGCAAATAATCCATACGGATTAAAATGGTAGATTCCGAAGAAGAGCGCAGTTAATAATATACTCCAGACCGGTTTGAATCGGTATTCAAAACTTTTCTGAACAAATCCACGGAAAAAAGTTTCTTCGCAAAGAGCGGGAATAACAGCAACAACAAAAACAATAAACGACGCTTCAAAAATTGAATTTGATTGAAGAAGATTACCATAAGTAGATTGAACCATTTTATCTACTTGATCAATCAGGTTTCTTAATTCATGAACAATCGAAATATTATCAGCCAATTTGTTAAAAAGAAAATTTTGTATGTAAAGAAAACTTTGTAATAACGGTGTAAGCAATACCAGTCCGCCTATAAATACCAGTACTTCTTTTAGTGAAGGAAATTTAACTCTTAATGCGCTTGTAACATCTGTATAAACAAATTTAGCCAATAAAAGAGCGGGGAGAAGTATAAATAAAATTTGTCCGCCCATAGTAAGAAGCCGAACAGAATTTACATCTGCCTTTTCAAAATCCAATCCGAATATTAGTAATGTAAGAATTGCACCGCCGAATTGATAAAGAATGAATACAACAGCAAGAGCAAGGAATGCAGCGGTAAGCGGATTCATTCCGGGCGTTAACTTTGGCGGCTGGTTCTCACCAACGGGATTATTATCTGTTTGTTCGTCCATAAACTTGCTTAAATTCAATTTGCGGTTTAATTACTATTCCAATTTATTTTATCAACAGATTGAAAGCAAATCATTGCAATGGTATTTTTCTTGTCAATTGTAGATGTGTCTCTTCAGATATGAGCAAAATAGAAGTTAATTAAGTAGGCAGTGCAAGTGTTTTTTAAAAAACGATTGCTAACCCGAACTGTTACTATACCATAATATTTACATTTAGTAATTAATTGATAATTAAGGGATTGTAAAATTATTACTAATTATCTTTCTTCGCTTTAAGCTCTCCCGCTAATCCGGAGTACTTAGTAAGCTCGGCATCAATTGAACCGATGATAACTTTCGTTTTAACTTTTACAGGCATTTTAATTTCGTCATCGGTAACCCACAAAAGCATAGTTCCTTCGCTCTTAAATAAGCCTCCTTCTTTTGCTAATGGTTCAAGTATTATGCAGTCGAACGTTCCGGCAGCTACAGTAACCTGTTCTCTTCCATGAAACACAACATCGAGAGGATAAACTTTATCT
>JAGXSM010000254.1 GCA_018333725.1 Melioribacter sp.
ACGAGACTCGAACTCGCGACCTCCTGCGTGACAGGCAGGCGTTCTAACCAACTGAACTACGACCCCAATTTCAATAACAAAATGCCAAATTCAAAGAAACAAACATTAAATTGGCGCACAAAAATAGTAATATTCCACTATCCAAACAAGCAGAACTATAATTTTTCAGTACCGAAACTTACTCCAACAGCACTTGCAGCTAATACTCCCTGGTCATTCGGTTTTACCAATTTTTGGTGTGAAATGGCATCAACTATTCGAACACTTTTAATTTCAGAACCTTTTAATGCTACCATCCTACCGAATTTTCTTTTAATAACTAATTGAATTGCATTGGTTCCGAACTTAGTTGATAAAATTCTATCATAAGGAGTAGGACTGCCACCACGCTGCAAATGTCCAAGTACTGTGTACCTTGTTTCCAATCCAGTATTTTCGCTTATTTTTTTTGCAACTACTTCTCCAATTCCACCAAGCTGAACCGGATCGGTTCTTTTTATGTCTTTTCCTTTTGTTACAAGTCCTCCGTTTTTAGGTTTCGCACCTTCTGCTACACAGACAATACTGAATCTTTTACCCTTCATATTTCTATGAAGAACACGTTCATAAATTACATCCCACTCGAATGGAATTTCTGGAATAAGAATAATATCTGCACCACCGGCTAATCCACCATTTAAAGCGATCCATCCGGCATATCTTCCCATTACTTCGCAAACCATAATTCGATGATGTGCTGATGCTGTTGTGTGAAGCCGGTCTAATGCTTCTGCAACAACATAAACTGCAGAGTCGTGACCGAATGTTTGATCTGTTGCTTCGAGATCATTATCAATTGTTTTTGGAACACCGACGATATTCATTCCCATATCACTTAGATAACTTGCAATATGCATGGTTCCATCGCCGCCAATTGCAACAAGAGCATCAAGATCCCATGCCTGATAATTTTTTAGTGCATCTTTTGACCGATCCATGATTTTAATTTTACCATTTACTTCCTCTGGCCAGTGAAACGGATCCCCCTTGTTTGATGAACCTAATATTGTTCCACCCTTTGCAAGAATTCCCGATACATCCCGGTTGTACAATTCGATCGCTTTCCCTTCTACAAGACCTTCAAACCCGTCCAGTATACCAAGCACACTGAGTCCGAGATCATGAGCCGGTTTTGCAACACCTCTAATTACTGCATTTAAGCCGGGACAATCACCACCACCTGTTAGAATTCCTATTCTCTTAATTTTAGATCGTGACACTATAGTAATCCTCTTTTATTTCTAAAAATATTTATTTGAAATCAGTTACTTTTTATTTTAGAATACGTTTTAAAGTGAAGCTTTGCAATTGTTTTCAGTTCATCGCGACTAATTTTTTTAATTAATGCTTTTGCATAATCTTCAACCTGTCCGGAAGCTCCCTTAGGTAATTTAAAACCTTTCTTTAGTTGAGAATCGAACCATTCCAGAAAGGAAGTCCTTGCAAGAATTGAAGCAGCAGCAACGCCAATATATTTTTCCGCCTTAGTTTCAGCTACAAAATTTACATCGGGATATTTCGAAACCAGGTTAAGATCTTTTTTACCGAATTTATCTGTAATTACATATTTACACTCTCTATTATCGATCAAATTTTCTATTGCTTTAGAGTGTGCCCAATCTAATAATTTGTTTAGGTTCTTAAATTTATCATATAACTCGTTATACTTATCGGGATTAATTTTAACAATTTCGAAATCATTTTTAATAACGGACTTAATTTCTTTTGCAAATAATTTTATTTGCGGATCTGAAATGTCTTTGCTATCCCGGATTCCAATTTTAGTTAAAGCTAATTTAGAACTGTTATTTACATAAACTGCAGCAACTACAAGGGGGCCAAAGAAATCGCCTTTGCCAACCTCATCGGAACCGATATATTCATCGGGTTCTATAATATCAATATCAATTAAATCCAGCGATTGCTGTTCACTTATTAGGTTACTAATTGTTTTGTAGAAAGTTGAGTTTATATCCCCCTGAAGAATTTTTTTTATACCTTTTTTGCCGAAGAAAATCTGAACTTTAACTCGTTGCTTTCCATCAACTGCATTAAATTCATGGTTATAGTCTCTAGTAACTATCCTGTCAGTATGAAAACCTGATTTATGAATAGAATCTTTAAGAGAATTAATTTGTGATTCAGCTTTTTCCTTTAAGGTCATTGTTTATATTCTGCGATATTAGTTTAAGAAGAAATCAGGTTTTGTTGTATTTGATACAAGTGCCACGCAAAATCAACTCTGTATCAACAACTATTTGTTGATAATTAAACTTTTCGGAGTTGTCAATATTATCAAGTAAAAGATCAACAGATTTTTTTGCAAGCCGGTCAGTTGGTTGATTAATGCAACTAAGCGGGGGAGAAAAAAATTCCTGAACCGGTGAATTACCGAAACAGATTATGTCGATATCATCAGGTATTTTCATACCAACTTCCTTTGCGGCAGTATAAATACCAATTGCAACCGGGAAGGTAACTGCAAGAATTAAATCGGGCATATTATTTTCTTTGTACAATTTCATAAAAGAATCGTAACCATGTTTTTCTTCATAATCCCCTTCAATTATCCAATCGTTGTTGACCTCAATTCCATTATCAGTTAAAGCTTGTTTAAATCCGCTAATTCTTTCTCTTCCAATGTTAATATTAGAGTAACCGGCAAACTGTGCAATTTTACGGTAGCCAAGTTTAATAGCATGTTCGGTGGCTCTATATGCACCTCCTTTATCATCAACGGTAACCGTATTACAATTTGATATATCGGGTATCCGGTCCATAAAGACAATAGGGATCTGTTGTTTCAATGCGCTCTCAAAAATTTCGAAACCGGAGGTATCTTGAGAAATAGATACTATTAAACCATCAACTCTCATCGATAAAAGTGTTTGAATCTGTTTCTTCTGCATCTCTGCATTTTCCTGGGATACAGTAAGAAAAACCTGGTAATTATGCAGAGTTGCATAATCATAAATATAATCCATAAGAGTGCTGAAGAAATGATGAGCAATTTGGGGAAGTACAACACCAATTGATTTTGACTTTCTGGAAGCCAGGTTACGTGCCATAAAATTAGGTAAGTAACCCAGATCATCTGCAGTTTTTTTTATTAATGTTGCAGTAGCAGAAGAAATATCCGGATGACCTCTTAAAGCTTTTGATACCGTGATTATAGAAACGCCTAATTTTTTTGCAATATCATTTAATGTAACTTGCTTAGGACTCATGTAGTACCCGATAAATAATTATAGAATTAGGCAAATAGATTATTAATATTAGAGCACAAAATAACAAAATACGGTAACAATTAAATTCCGTATTTAACCATGTAAATAATAAGTAAAAAGGGTGTTTTTCAAAATTCTTTGACAATCTTTTAAGTAAGATAATTCTATTAAATCATTTGATTTTTTGATATATGTTTTTGTAAATTTCAGTCGCTCTTAAGAAGTTCCAATTGATTAATTTATTCTATGGACGGGTGACTAACCAATAGTAATCCTCCATGGAAGTTTTTGAAAATTTGTATATGACAAAACAGTTTTATACTGTATTCGTTCCAGTTTTTCTCACCACAATTATAATCAACCACTTGTTAAAATCTTCAAAGTTAGCGCTACCTAATATGTTTTTCACTTATAAATCATATTATTTAATCACTATTTATAATTTTGTTTTATATACTGCAACTCGATTCTTTAGAAATATTAATTTTCCGGATGGATTTTATTTATCTGACAAGATAAATAAATGTGTAGAACTTACAACTTTTGAAAATAACATCAATTCTATTAAATCCAGAAAAAGTGAAACCGGTAAACCAACTGATACTAAATACCTTGCCGGTATCAAAGAAATGTTTGTTAAATTAACTGATTTAACCACTTATAATAAACGAGGAAAAATATGACAAAACCCAACCATGTGAACCTACTGGTTAATTATTGTAGTAAAATAATAGACCCAATAGGTTTAACGTCTAGCAGCAATCGCATATTATCCACGAAGATTATTAGACAAGACTCATTTAAAATTGCAAAGAGCTTTTTATTTGTCTTGTTCTTTTTAATGATGCAAACCGGCTCATTAGTTTTTGCACAAGAGCTGGAAATTCGTGGTAAAGTAATAAGTGCTGATGATAGAACCGAATTAATCGGTGCGAATGTTTTAGAAAAAGGAACTACAAATGGAACAGCAACTGATGTGAAAGGTGAATTTAGATTGAAAGTAAAACCCGGCGCCATTTTGGTAATATCCTATGTAGGTTATTTACGGGAGGAAGTTCAAATATCCAATCAAACCTATTTAAACATTTCACTTAAGGTGGATGTAACACAACTAAGAGATGTTCTTGTAGTTGGAATAGGTTATGGTGAAGTTAAAAAATCCGATGCAACTGGATCAGTTACTGCAATCTCGGCTAAAGATTTTAGTAAAGGAACTATTACATCACCACAAGAGTTATTGATTGGAAAAGCTCCCGGAGTTATTGCAAACACATTGGGCGGAGCTGCCGGTGCAGGAACTAAAATTCGTATTCGTGGTGGTTCTTCAATTCAGGGTAATAATGACCCGTTAATTGTAGTAGACAATATTCCATTGGAGAGTGCTGGAATATCGGGTATGGCAAATCCACTTACATCACTCAATCCAAATGATATTGAATCAATTACAATTTTGAAAGATGCATCTGCTACTGCTATTTACGGATCGAGAGCTTCCAACGGTGTTATAATCGTAAAAACAAAGAGAGCAATGTTGTTGGAAAAAGATCTGGTTGTAGCTAAATTACTAATAAATTACAGCGGCAACTTCTCGCTTGCTACACCCGCTAAAATGCTATCTGTATTTACCGGAGATGAATTCAGATCTTTGATTGCTGACCGTGTAGCAAATTACGGATTAACAAATGCAGCATCAACCAGATTGGGTAATGCAAATACAGACTGGCAGAAAGAAATCTATCAGACATCACCAACAACCGAGCATAATTTAACCTTCAACCATGCTATTGCTTCTGTTCCTTATCGGTTGTCGTTAGGTTATTTATATCAAGGTGGAATTCTAAAATATAATACAATCGATAGAAAGAATTTGTCCTTTGCAATGACACCATCATTATTAAATGGAGACTTAACCTTAGATGTATCTGCATCCGCATCATTAATCAGCAACAATTTCTCCAACAACGATGCAATTTGGTCTGCAGTTGAATTCGACCCGACACAACCGATTAAAAACGGTAATACAAGATTTGGTGGTTATACAGCATGGACAGAAATAAGCGCTAATGATAAACTTAACGGAACACCAAACAATATTGCTACACATAACCCTGTTGCCCGTTTACAATTCCGCGAAAACACTTCTGAAGCACAAAGATATTTATTGGGTGCAAAGTTAGA
This sequence comes from Melioribacter sp., assembly GCA_018333725.1. GTDB lineage: Bacteria > Bacteroidota > Ignavibacteria > Ignavibacteriales > Melioribacteraceae > DSXH01. The sequence goes on from JAGXSM010000254.1 coordinate 5,445, forward strand.
TTATAAAATTCCTTTCATCTCGAATTTGAAGGCAACATTAAATCTTGGTTATGATTACTATAATACAGATGGTAGAGATAGAACAAATACATTGGCCTCATGGTCATATAGAGAACCCGAGAGACAGCTTGTTGCATACAATCAGACAAAAACTAATAGTCTTTTAGACTTCTATTTGAATTACAAATTAGATTGGGGAGTAAACAAATTTGATCTTACAGGTGGTTACTCATACCAGCATTTTTATAATGAAGGTATGAATTCTAATACTTCCTGGATATTTCAAAGCCCCAAAATCACACCATATAAAAATGAATATTTCCTAATCTCTTTCTTTGGAAGAATGAACTATACATTACTGGACAGATATCTTTTAACAGTTACAGTAAGAGAGGATGGTTCCTCAAGATTTTCTGAAGACAACAGATGGGGATTATTCCCGGCAGTTGCATTTGCCTGGAAATTAACCGAAGAACCGATAATCGGCAAATCAGATTTTCTTAATGAACTTAAACTTCGTGTAAGCTGGGGTAAAGCCGGGCAACAGGATGTTGGCGGAAATTATTATCCTTACATTCCAACTTATACTGCCAGCACTGCTGGGGCATATTATCAATTTGGTGACACTTTTTATCCTACTTTACGCCCGGATGCATACGATGCAAATTTGAAATGGGAAACAGTAACATCTATAAATGCCGGATTAGATTTTACAATTCTTAACAAAAGAATTTCCGGTACTTTCGATATTTACAAAAACACTTCGGATGATTTGTTAAACAACATTCCTATACCTGTTGGTAGTAACTTCTCTAACTTCTTACTAACCAATGTAGGTTCAATGGAAAACAAAGGTTTTGAAGTTGGATTAAATGTAACTCCAATTTTAGAATCGGATTATTCATGGGAATTAGGTGTTAATTTAACCTACAATGAAAATAAAATTACAAAATTAACATTGGTTGATGATCCTGCTTATACCGGTGTAAATACCGGTGGAATTTCCGGTGGTGTTGGTAACAATGTTCAAAAATTTATTGTTGGAATGCCGGCAAGAATATTCTTCTTATTCAATCAGGTATACGGAACAAACGGCAAACCAATTGAAGGATTATATGTTGATAAAAGCGGTAAGGGTGGAAACGTTGCCGGTAATGAATTAAATAAATATTATTTCGAATCACCGGATCCGGATTATCTGATAGGAGTTTCATCAAAGGTAAATTACAAGGAATTTGATCTTAGCTTCTCAGGTAGAATTAGTTTGGGTAATTATGTTTATAACAACAATGCATCTAACAGAGCTTTATATCAACAGGTTTACAATCAAAGCGGATTCCTATCTAATATTTTAACCGATGTAAGAAAGACTGATTTTATGACAGCACAATATTGGTCAAGTTTTTACCTTGAAAATGCATCTTACTTTAAGTTAGATTACATCAGCCTTGGTTACAATTTTACATCACTTTTCGGTAATAATACAAGCGGACGTATTGGATTATCTGTACAGAATGTATTTACAATTACAAAATATACCGGACTGGATCCTGAAGTTGATAATGGAATAGACAATAATATTTATCCACGACCACGTACCTTTATGTTATCAATTAGTCTTAATTACTAATATTTGAGAGGGAAAACAAAAATGAAAAAAATAACTTTTTTAACCATGGTAGCACTAATCTCTGCGTTCATCTTTACATCGTGTGTTAAAGATTTGAATGTAGAGCCGATAGATCCAAATGTAAATACTCTTAATAATGTATTTAAGGATCAAGCAGCATATAAAAAGGCACTTGCTAAATTATATGCAAGTTATGCAATAAGCGGGCAAACCGGCGGTGGCGGTGGAAGTCCGGATATTCAGGGTATTGATGAAAACTTCGGTAACTATCTTCGTCAGTATTGGGGTTTACAAGAACTATCAACTGACGAAGCTATTATTGCATGGGATGATGCAACAATAAAAGATTTCCATTGGCAGACCTGGGCTCCTAATGATGTATTTCTAACCGCTCTCTATTCAAGAATATTCTATACTATAACAATCTCTAACGAATTTATAAGAAATGTAAATGAAAAAATTGGCTCCGCTTCCGGTACATTTTTAGCCGATCTAAAAGCATTTAAAGCAGAAGCCCGTTTTTTACGTGCACTCTCTTATTGGCATGCAATTGATATGTATGGAAATACACCTTTTGTAACCGAAGTAGATAAACCGGGTGCGTTTTTCCCGAAAAGAATAACTCGTCCCGAACTTTTTAGTTACATTGAAAAAGAGCTTAAAGAAATTGAAAATGAACTTGTTGCACCAAAACAAAACGAATATGCAAGAGCAGATAGAGGCGCTGCATGGTTCCTACTTGCAAAATTGTATTTGAATGCAAAAGTTTATACCGGTACGGAAAGATATACTGATGCATTAACTTACATTAATAAAGTAATAAGCGGTGGTTATACATTGGACAATAGTTACCTAAGATTATTCTCAGCTGATAATAATCTTAGCCCCGAAATTATTTTCCCTATTGCTTTCGACGGTCAGAATACTCAGCAGTATGGCGGAATGACCTTCTTGTTGCATGCATCGAATGGCGGCGGTATGCCATTATATGGAATTGACGGCGGCTGGGGCGGTATTAGAACAATAAAAGATTTTGTTGCTAAGTTCAATGTTAAGGAAAGTGATTTTGCTAATACAACACAATACACTCCTAGCGATAAAAGAGGAATGTTCTTCTTCGATAAATCGAGCTGGCAATGGGAAATTACAAACGTTGGTACTTTTACACATGGAATTGGTGTTACAAAATTCAGAAACGTTACATCTACAGGTGCCACTGCACCTAATGCTCATCCTACATTCGTTAGTGCAGACTTTCCACTATTCAGATTAGGAGATGCATATTTGATGTATGCTGAAGCAGTATTAAGAGGTGGTTCGGGCGGAAGTATTGCAACCGCTGTAAACTATATTAATGCTTTAAGACAGCGTGCTTACGGTAATGCATCTGGTAATATTCAACAATCGGATCTTACACTTAACTTCATTCTTGATGAAAGAGCCAGAGAATTATATTGGGAAGGTCATAGAAGAACCGACCTTGTTCGTTTTGGCCAATTTACAAACGGTACTTACGTTTGGGAATGGAAAGGGAAAGTTAAAAATGGAATTCAAACATCTGCTTTCAGAGACTTGTATCCAATTCCAATAAATGATTTGAACGCTAATCCAAATCTGGTTCAAAACCCGGGTTATTAAAATTGATAAGTATTATAGAGTGAGGAATATAAAAAATGAAAAAAACTAAATTAACTTTATTTATAGCAATCTTTGCGCTTCTGTTTTCCGCTTGCGAAAGCGAGATAGATGAAGTGATGATGAGTGCCAATCCTTCAAAGCCAACCATTGCTGATTTAACCCTCGGCGTTTCATTTACGATTGCTAATGCCGATAGCAGTTTAAAGTTTTCCTGGGCTGCTGCCGATTTCGGATTTGCATCATCTATTACTTATTCTTTAGAGATGTCCCCGAAAAGTGATTTTTCCAGTAATGTAGCTACACTTTTTAAAACACAGGCATTAAAGGGAACAGCAAAAGTTGGCGATGTAAATGCTCTGCTCTTGTCATGGAATTATTCCATCGGAACTGCTGTAACAGTTTATTATAGGGTTGGCGCTTCGGTTGCGGCTAATGTTCCAACTGTTTATTCCGATGTTAAATCGAGAAGCTTAACTCCATATGATGCGGTTATTAATTATCCAATGATTTACGTCCCGGGCGGATATCAGGGATGGTCTCCGGGCGCTGCTAACGGAAGACTCTATTCATACGATTTCAGTAATAATGTTTATCAAGGCATTATTAGAATTAAAGACGGAACAAATGCAAATTCTGAATTCAAACTTGCAACACAGCCAAACTGGGATGTTAACTTCGGAGGCACCTTAGTAAAATCCGGCAATAACTATACCGGTGATATGATTCAGAATGGTCCCAATTACGTTGTAACATCCGGTGTCTATTCAATTACGGTTAATTTAAGCGCTAAAACTATTGCATTGAATAAGACTGATGATTGGGGAATAATTGGCTCTGCAGTTCCACCATACGATTGGTCGCGTGATGTTGATATGTTTTATAACGGTCAACGTAAGATGTGGGAAATTATTGCCGATTTCAAAGCCGGAGAATTTAAGTTTAGAGCAAATGACAGTTGGGATCTGAATTATGGCGGTTCAGGCGGAACATTATCTGCCGGCGGTGCTAATATTGCTTTAGCAACAGCAGGTAATTACACAATCCGTTTCGATCCTGTTAAGTTAACTTATACGGTAAGTAAGAATTAGTTATTATTCTAATTAAAAAAGGCTGCCTCATGGCAGCCTTTTTTAATAATCATCTAAATTACTTTAAAATCATTATTTGACAGGGAAGTAATTCAAGATCAGAATTAACTTGATTAATTACGGATCCTGAAACTAAGTCCTTCATTTCCTTCTTATCAGAAATCAACTTTACTTTCTTCAAGTCCAATTTGTATGCACTGGCATTTCTATTAATAAGGATTATTAACTCTTCACTTTGCCACTGTCTCTTAAAAGCAAGGATGTTGTTATCATTATCTACAATTTCAAATTTAATATCACCCAGTGAAAGTGCTTTGTTGGCAGCTCTTATGGACGCAAGTTTCTTAATCCAGTCGAACATTGATTGATCAAACTTAACTTCATCAACCGGACGAAGTTTATTGAATGGGTGAGTTGATTCAGGTTCGTATTCTATATTAGGCCAAACATTCGGTTTGCGGCAGTCGGGATCATCTCCACCCCACATTCCGGCTTCGTCACCATTATAAACCTGGGGAGCGCCGGGCATTGTAAACTGAATTCCGTATGCAAGTTTAATTTTATTATACTCAGTTGCATTCGGTTTTCTTACATCAAAATTTTTATTATCCCGCGCATTACTCTGATGATCGTATTGACCATCCGGATTAACAGCAAGTGAACCAAGACGTTCAGTATCATGACTTCCTAACAGATTCATCATTACTGAAAAATTCTCTTTGTAATTTCCCATCATTGTGTTAATTGTATCAACAAATGCACCGGCAGAAATTTTTACTTTGTCTGCAAGAACAAAATCTTTTACGGCTCTTGTAAATCGGTAATTCATAACTGCATCAAACTGATCTCCAAGCCAGGGAGCCGCATTAAACATCTTGTAGTTGTTCCAATCCTCCCACCAGACTTCTCCAACTATGTAAGCATCGGAATTAATTTCGCGAACCCATTTCCTGAAAGCTTTCCAGAAATTATGATTTACCATTTCTGCAACATCAAGTCGCCAGCCGTCAATTCCATCTGAAGGATCACCATCTCCGTTCGGATCCATCCATCGTTTTACAACAGCATGTACATGTTCTCGTGGTCCTTTTACTAATCCATTTTCATCTTCTTTAATTTCCGGCAAGTCTCTTACACCCATCCACCCGGCGTATTCGAATTCTGATTGTGGAGTATTGAGGTCATCCCAATTTTTAATTATGAACCAATCTTTATATAATGAATTCTGCTGATTCTTAACAATATCTTTGAATGCCCAGAACTGTGTTCCTGTGTGATTGAATACTCCGTCAATTATTATTTTCATTCCTCTTTTATGGACTTCATCAATAAGTTTTAGAAATAACTTATCTGCAGAAGTCCATTGCCAGGTAGAAGGGTCTGCATGATTTTCTTTCGACCAGATTTCTCTGTCACCATCGGGATCGGGTCCAAAGTTATTATCGATATGATGATAAAAAGTTGCGTCATATTTATGAAGTGAAGGAGACTCGAAAATTGGATTAAGATAAATTGCAGTAATGCCAAGCTCTTTTAGATAGTCGAGTTTATCAATTACTCCCTGAAGGTCACCTCCGTAACGACGGATATTGACGATGTCATAAAAGTTTTTATTTACTTTGGCTTCCCACGGCTGAAGTTTATACCAGTCGGAATTCCACGGATGGATTTGCCAATCATCCGGAGTGAAATAAGGCCATGCACCCTCCATATCAACCGGCATTGGGTCATTATTTAAATCACCATTTGAAAATCGTTCAGGAAATATTTGATACCACACTGCTTCCTTAGCCCAGGTAGGGACATCGGTTAATTTTGTCTTTTCCGGCGTTGAACAATTATTCAAAATAATGAGTGAAAGTAGTAAGAGAGTTGTTTTTTTCATATGTGCCTCAAGGGATGTATTATTAATGTCAAATATATTTATTTGTGATTATAGAATACAAAAAAAATCGAATATGTAAATGGAGAATTTTGAGTTTTTTTTGTATAGTTGTAACCGCTTTTTGAAAGATTTTTATTTGGAGAGTTGGTCCTGCTATGCGGGATAAACTCCTTGGTTGTCATCGCAAAGCGAGATCCCGCTTCGCGGGAAATGCTGCGGTCTTGTTTTGTCCGATATCAATCGGACGAAATCCCAACGGGAAAAACCGTTATAGAGCGATAAAAGAAAATAGAAGTATTGGAGAGTTGGCAGAGTGGTTGAATGCGGCGGTCTTGAAAACCGTTATAGGCGCAAGTCTATCCGGGGTTCGAATCCCTGACTCTCCGCAAAAAGAAAGCCTAATCGATTTTCGATTGGGCTTTCTTTTTTTAATTTTAGTATCATTATGGTAGATTACAAACTCTACTAAAATCTATCTTCAATCGAACATTATCTATATATATTGGAAATGTAACCGGGTATTTGACTGGAATAGAAAAGACCTCGAAAAAAACTTTGAAAAAATTTGATCAATTAATTAAGATTATTAAAATAAATTCTTACATTTGACATGCATTTTTGAAAATGCGATATCAATTATCTCAAGATAAATTATGGACAAAGAGCTCATCATCTTAGCTTCCTTCGGAATAAGCATTGTGTTGATAATATTATTAACCGCGAGATTTAAAGTAAATGCTTTTTATGTATTGATTTTTGTCGGAATTGGGATGGGATTAGTTGCCGGATTGCCACCAGAAAAAGTAATACAGGTTTTGAAAGAGGGATTCGGGAATACACTTGCTTCAATCGGATTGATAATTGTTTTCGGAACTACATTAGGACTTGTTCTTGAAAAAACCGGTGCTGCATATTCTATGGCAGAATATATTTTAAGAAAGGTTGGAAATAAAAATGCCCCGCTTGCAATGACTATAACCGGTTTTGTCTTTGGAATTCCTATTTTTTGTGATTCCGGATTTGTCGTTTTAAGTTCACTCAATAAATCTGTTGCAGCTAAAACCCGTAAGTCGATGGCAATAATGGGTTCATTACTCGGT
>JAGXSM010000255.1 GCA_018333725.1 Melioribacter sp.
TCGTATGTGATAATTTTATTTTCTAATTCTCCCATTCTAATAAATAAAGTAATTACAGAATATGATAATATTAAGAGCAGTATTATAATATATAACTTCCTCCTCAACTTATGCATAATTAAAGCAAGAAAAACAACAAACCAAAAAACTAATATCCCATTAATTCTATGTTCGGCTACAGCAAGAATTCTTGGATATATAGTAATTAATAAAAATACGAGTGTAAGTAAAATCGCTTTCGACTTCTCTTTTTTCAATAATACCAGCAGCGATAAAAAACCAATTACAAAAAATCCTAATAGGATAATTGCAAATGTTTTATTCATCAGAAAATAATTATAAACGATTGGAGAATGATAAGGTATAATTATATGAAGGAAGTTGCCTATTAAAGAGAATGGTTTTTTCCATATGATTTGAGATATATTCAGGTCAGATTTATAGACATAATAATTAATTGTTGAGAACAAAATCATTATTATTAGACTAAACACTATAAATACTATCACCCTTCTTCTATTTTCAGTATCAAATTTCAAATTCAGCAAATAAATAATAAACATTAATAATACCGGAAGATGCAACCCCGTTTGTTTCGATGTTATGGAGAGCAGATAAAATAAAGCACATAAAAGAAGATATTTTTTTCTTTGAGTGTTGATGAATTTTACAAATGCCGAGATAGATAAAACGTAGAATAGTACTACAAATAATTCAGTTTTGTTACTTATCCAGTAAATCCATATCGCACTATCCAGATGAAAACTAAGAATGAGAGTAGTCAGAAATATTAATAAGTCATCACTTTTTTTGATAATCCTGGGAATGATTTCCTTTAACAAAAAATAAAAAACAATGATAAGTATAAGATGAAGGAATAATGAAAAGAATTTTATCAGTATAGGATTTGCATTAAAAATGTGATAGTCGCACCAGAATAAAAGATATGAGAATGGACGCATAAATAAAAAAAATGCTTCGCTGGGATCTGTTGAAACAGGTAGGCCGGGATTTTGCGAAATGATATAGAAGAGATAGTAATCGTCAAGAATGAAACCTGGTATTAAAAATATTACGGGAATATATATCACCAGGTTTAACAAAATTATCCATTTAAGGTAGCTATCTTTAATAAATTGGTTATATAGACTTACTAATGACAATTAGCACCTGAATATGAATAGACTGCATTGTTAAAAAATATTTTACTTCCTTACTAACCATACCTCCGGATTCTGATAATTCCTTTCATTCCATATTTCGAAATGAAGGATATTACCCTCAAGACTTTCGTTTACAATTCCAATAACCTTTCCGGCAGAAACTCTTTCCCCTTCTTTAACAGAAATATTAGCTATATGTCCGTAAACAGTTCTAAATTCATCTCTGTGAGTAATAATTATTATACTGCCGTAGCCGGGTATCCAATCAATTGCAGAGACAATTCCCTCTGCAACCGAGTAAACATTCTGATCCCCTTTTACCGCAATATCAACACCGTAATTTAAAGTTACTGTCCTTAAACGTTCATTTTTATTCTCTCCGAACTTACGAACAATACTACCCTGATTAACAGGCCAGGTTAAAATTCCCTTTAGTTCAGAGAAATTCTGGAAATTACTGTAATTGTAAGTCGGTACAGCAATCTTCTCGCCGGGTTTTTTCTCAAGAAGTTTTGCTTTCCTAGTGCGTTCTTCTTCAATCAATTTTGCAATTATATTTTTAATAAGTATTTCTGCTTGCCTTTTAGATTCAATTTCGGCTGTAATCATTTTCTGGTCTTTGCGTAAAGTAGAAATTAATTCTTTTCTCTCATTCTCTTTATCGTTAAGAATTATCTGTTCATTCTGTTTCTGCGATAAGAGAATTTCTTTATCTCTTCGCTCTCTCTCAAGTTGTTGAATTAAGAGTGTAAGTTCCTCTTTGCTCTTATTCAACTGATCGAGTGTTTTTTTATTTTGATTAGAAATGTAACGTAAATAGCGGTATCTTTTAATCGTTTTATTAAACGAATCCGTATTAAGCAAAAACCTGAATATTGACAATCCCCTATTTTTATATACCCAAACAATATAGTTGCTGTATTTATCTTTTAGCAGCTTTATCCTTTCTTCAACCGTAGTAATCAGTTTTTCAGTTTCATCAATTTCTCTCGATTTAACTTTTTCTTCTTCAACAATATTAAATATCAGTTTATTCAGTAGTAATTTTTGTTTATTAATGTTTTCTAATGTTTGAATTGATTCTCTTTCCCTTCTCGATTTGTTTCTCAGATCATTTTCAAGTCGGGAAATCTCATTCTTAATGTTGGTGAGTTCAATATTTCTTTGCTTAATACTATCGGCGGTTTGAAGAAAAACCGATATCGGGAAAAGTGCTAAGAGAAGTATAATATTTCTCGATAGTTTTACCATTCAATTATCTTAACATCGGAAGGAACATCTAATTTAAGTCCAATAGAGTTTTTGTTTACAACAATTTTTCTGTACTCAACTTTAAGATTTTGTTTGTTAGCAATGTCATTTATATTAATTTCATTGGGAATTGGAACATCTTCATAATTCCCGAACCGGGAATACTTCCCTTCCATAATAATTTTACCATCGGTCTTTTTGATAATATTTTCGCTTATTGCCAGGTCATCATTTCTTATACTAAAAACTCTTTCAATTCCATTTGCAGAATCGAGATAAGAGAGTAAATAATTATTTCCGCTTGTTGAAATTCCATCGGGTTCAACCCGAAGTTTTTCTGTAAGATTTACACTACCGGCTAAAGCATCAATTAATTCATCGAATGAGAAATCAACTTTTAAAACACGTTGAATAATTCCATTGCGCATCTGCCCGCGATAAAGATTATTGTTTATTACATCATAAAACTGGAAATTTTGCGGAGTAATTAATGCATGCGCCAGATCTATACCGAACGGTCCATAGAAAGAAATTTTAAGCGAGTCAGGTTTCTTTAATGTAACCTGGAATGTACTTCTTGCATTTAATTGTGATGATGAAATGCTAATAACCCCAGAACCTTCGAACGTTTTAATTTTTCTTCTGTTTGCTTCAAGTTTTTTAATTAACCTATCAGCAGATAAAACTCTATCTGCGGGGATAGTTTTTGTTGGTGCACAACTGCTCGCAATTAATATTACAAATAATAGGGAGAGACCTAACAATATATTTTTTTTCACAGTTCACCTTTTTCAATTTTTTGTTTGATTTTAGAATTATCAGGTTCCAATTGAAAAGCTTTATTCCACAACTCAACAGCTTTAGTTTTATTACCTAATTTAAAGAGAACGTCCCCAAGATGATCCAGCAGTGTTCCGTTTTCTTTATCATACTTTAATGCTTTCTCAAGAAAAGTTTTAGCTTTTTCCAGTTCATTCAGCCGGAAATAAATCCACCCGATTGTATCGAGGTAAGAGGAATTTTCTGGTTCCTTTTCAACAGCTTTTTTACTCCATATTAAAGCATCATCAAGGCGGACACCCCGCTCAGCCAGTGAGTAGGCAAAATTATTCAGTATCAAAGCATTTTCCGGATCAATTTGCATTGCTAAAGTGTAAAGAGAATCCGATTTATTAAACTCCTCTTTGGAATCGTAAATAAGTGCAGCCATTCCAAGAACCTGAATATCAGAAGAATGTAGTAATAGCGCTTTATTAAGATATTTAAGTGCATCGTCGTATTCTTTAAGCTGATTTAACGTGTATCCAAGCGCAGTTAAAACAGTAAGATCGGATGAATTAATATTAGCAGCTTTTGTAAGGAATAGTTTGGCTTCTTTATTTTTGTTCTCCTGTGATAATGAAAGTCCGTATATCAAATTAATTGCAAAGTCATTCGGGAATAGTTCAACGGCTTTGTTTAGCAGTTCAATAACCTGAGCATATCTTCCGCTATCGAATAAAAAGCCACCCAATCTTATCCATAATTGTGAATTCCATTCAGCAAGGTTTGCCGCTTGCCTGAAGTATTGAATTGCAAGAGAATCATTTTTCAACCTAAGTTCAATTTCGCCAAGATAAGCTTTAACCTGCCAATCGGCTGTATCTTTATCTAATTGTGAAAAAATTTTACCGGCATAAAGCAGATTTACAGAATCTTTTTCAACTCCATTCAGAAAGATTGAACCGATACTGATCTTATTTTCAAAACTTATCTCGTCGCTTTCAATTAATTTTTTATATTGCTCAAAAGCATTCCCCCATTCACTTTTCTGAATATAAAGACTCCCTTTCATTTCATATAGATTGAGATCCTCCGGGAAACTAACAAGTGCTTCATCAATAAGACTTTTAGCTTTATCGTACTTCTTAGATTTCATGTACGACTCAATCAACACTTTCTGTAACCTGATATCTGAAGAGTTCAATTTTAAGAGCTCTTCAAAAGTATCTATTGTTGCATCAACATTGCCAAGCCGATCATTCAGATCAATTATCCTTATCAATATATTCCATTCAGGACCGATAGCATCAATCAGTTTTTTATAAATTGCCAACGAATAATTAGGACGTTTTTTTTCGTTCAGCTGTGCAAGCTGGAAATAAGCAGCGTAATTATTGGAATCGCTTGCAATTATTTTATCATAAACCGCCATTGATGAATCATCCAATCTGGAAGCTGAATAGATATTAGCAAGTAAGAACAAGTAATCGGTATTTAAGAAATCAAGACTAACAGCTTTTCTGGAATAGTTTAATGCAGAAGAAAGTTTATTTATTATAAAATAATTTTTTGCAATTGCGAAATAGATTCCCGGTTGAGGATCATACTTTAATGCTTCAAGATATTGATTGATTGCCTCGGGAATCTGTCCTTTTAATTCCAGAATTGATCCATTGATAAACCTTTCCTGAGCTGCTTTTTGTGGTGTACGTTCATTCGAAATGTAACTTTTACCCGAAGAATCTCTATCCGTAACCTGAACCCGGGAACATGCCGCAAACAATAGCAATATTGAGAAAATTATCAGCTTATTCTTCATAATATCCTTTAATTTGAACGAAAAAATAGTCTTAAACGTTCTGATTAACAAGCCAAAAGATTGAAAGCATAACAAACTTTACCTAATTTTGAAAAAATCCAAATAGACATGCTTATATTCGATTTAGCTATCTCTTATACCTGGGAATACGACTCAGAGTTCATAGACCTGATTGAAAAGAAATTCCAGAAGAACGGATACAAAACATTCATTATCTACAAGCAAAATATTGGCGAAGTAGCTAATCTTTTGCGTAACAAAAAAATTTATTTCAAAGCTTACCTGGACCGTGCTTCTGATGAAGATCCTGAATTTGAAATTATTACTAAACTGCTTACAAGAAAAAAATCCTATATTATTAATCCTCATAAAAAGACAAAAAAAGTTACAGATAAAGCATATTTCCATAAGAAATTATTTAGGAAAAAATTTAATCTGCCCAGAACAATTATACTTGAACGTTTTGATAAGTGTAATCCGCTGTTAATTACAAAAGAGGATTTGAATGAATTAAGAATCCCGTTTATTATTAAACCCTCTATCTTTTCAGGTGGTGGGCAAGGTGTTGTTAAAGATGGAACATCTAATGAACAGATACAAAATGAGCGTGTTAGAAGTCATAATGAAAAATATCTGATACAGGAAAAAATTCATCCTGCAAAAATCGACCACAAACGGGCATGGTTCAGAGTATTCTGGGCATTCGGAAAAGTAATACCAACCTGGTGGGATGACCATACACACATCTATCACCCTGTAACAAAAGAACAAATTAATAAATATAAGTTGCATCAATTAAATAAAATTACTGCTAGGCTGGCAAAAATTGCATCAATAGACTACTTTTCTACTGAGATAACACTAACAAACAATCATAAATTTGTTTTAATAGATTATATAAATGATCAGTGCGATATGCGTTTACAATCCCTTCATGTGGATGGTGTACCTGATATCGTTGTAAATCAATTTATTGATCAGATGAAAAAGAAGGTTGCATCACTTTAGAAATTCATATCCTCTTCAATTGTATCAAGCAAATTCAAATAACTTTTATATCGTTCTTTACTAATCAGGTTTTCATTAACGGCTTTTATTACAGCGCAGCCCGGTTCGTGATAATGAGTACACGTGTTGAATTTACAATTATTTAGTATCGGAACAAATTCAAGAAAAAAATGTCCCAGGTCTTCCTTTTTAATTCCATATGGATCTATTTCCCTTATTCCGGGTGTATCAATTATGAAAGTGTTTCCGTTTACCTTTTTTAGTAATGATGTAACTGTTGTATGTCTACCTTTTGATGTTGAGGCACTTATTTCACCGGTCTTCAAATTCAAATTGGGATAAAGAAGATTCAACAAAGACGATTTACCTACGCCCGATTTTCCCCAGAATAAATTAACCGATCCATGTAAAAAGTTTTTTAATTCATCAATTCCAGTCTTCTTTTTAACACTTGTTTCAAATACTTTGTAACCGATATTTGAGTAAAGGTTGAACCATTTTTCGAATTCACTTTCACTTCTTAAATCCGACTTATTAATTACGATGATAACCGGTATATGCGAACTTTCTCCGGCAACGAGCAAACGATCGAGATACCGGTTATTGAATTCAGGTAATTGCCAGCTCATTACTATAACAAGATTATCAATATTTGTTGCAATAACCTGTTCCAATCTTTCGCCTCTTGTACCGGCGCCTTTAAGCTTTGGAACCTTTCTGGATAGGTGATTTTTCCTGGCAAGAATTTTATTAATAACACCGCTGCCATCTTTATTCATTTCATAATCAACAATATCACCAACAGCAGCAATATCAATATTATAAAGTTTATCTCCCTTTAACCCGAATTCTTTTTTGAATTTACCACGGAGTGAACAGCGGATTTCATTACCGTCATCATCAGTTAAATAATAATCTTTACTTTCTATTTTAAAGATTCTAGCTACTATAAATTCCTCCATAAAAAAAGCGCCTTAAAAGATAAGGCGCTTTTCGGGGGTTGTCAATCAAGGAGTAGAGGTGTACTAAATTATTTTTCAAAATCGAATAAACTGGCAATTTCGGTATTTCTTAATGCTGATAGCGATCTAACATTCTGGTTGCCACCAAAAATATAAAGGTTACCATCCAGAGCAATTGAACCGGCATGTCTTCTCTTAGTCATATTCGAATTGTAGATGATTAACTTTTTTGTTTCGGTGTTAAACATAGCAAGATAGTCTAGATCCTCGTAAGAGCCAACCAGCCAAATATTTTTTCCGTCAGTAGAAGTTGAATGCGATGAGATTCTAAAAGGTAAATCTTCGAGTCTGCTCCATTTGCCTTCTTTAATGTTATAAGCATCAACTCTTTTCATTCTTTGCACACCGTCAAATCCACCAAAAACATATAAAATTCCATCAACAATTTTTCCGCTTGTTTGCCTTGAACCCGGTAAATCAGGTAACTGTTTCCATTCTCCTTTTGCCGGATCAAACTCATAAAATGCGTTAGTCACACCATAATGGTTTTGACCTCCAAAAAAGTAAATCTTATTATCCCAAACGGCAGAACCGGCATTCCAAACCGGGAATGGATTATCCGGTCCGGAAGTAATTGTATTTGTATTTAGGTCGATTACTTCTACGTACTTAGTTAGTATTTTTGAAAACTTTGTTATGTATTCACCGTTGAAAATATAAATTTTGTTTTCTGATGGAACATATTCAGCATTACAATACCGTCTTGGCATTATGCCTTCAATAATTAATTCCCACTTATCTGTTAAAGGATTATACCTTTCAAAATTTCCAAGGATATCCGGAGGGCCACCGGTTCCGCCACCAACAGCGTATATATAATTGCCATCTGAACAATACCCCATTCCAAATCGGTCGTAAACCATTTTTGAAAGCTGCTTGAACTCAATTTTGGGTTGTGCTAATAATAAATTGGATAGGATGAAAATGAATGATGCGAGAACCAACATTATTTTTTTCATATACCCCCCTGAATGTTTTGCAATTTCTTTTCCATTTCAAGTTTGTGGAAAATATATCCCATTAACAATGTTTCTTTTCCCGGTATGTTGAAATAATAATTTTTAACATTACCATTACTGTCAAATTCTATTAATAATGAATTACCTTCTTTTTTTACATTCTTATCTTTTTCAAAAATTATTTGTTCATTTGTATAGTAAAATACTTCATCTCCGTTTGCAATACCTTTTCTATAAGGTTGACCAAAGTAATTTATGATATCTTGTTGAGTAGTAACTCCGATCTTAATTTTAGAAATGTTTGTAGGATCAAAATCTTTCCCAATTTTATATACAGTGGAACATCCCAAAATTAGGAAAGCTAATAATGCTATAGAAAATTTCGGAAGTATTATTAACATACGGACCTCCGTTTTATTACAAAAGCACTAACTAATTAAATTTTCCTTTACAATTATTAGAACAAATATTTTATTCCAAAAATCAAATTATCTTTCGTTATACTCTGAAATGTTCTTGAAAGATTAGAGCCATAATTATCACCAACATCTTTCCACCAACCGTGCGAATATCCTACATCAAATACAAATCTTTGTCCGGCCTTAAAACCAATACCGGCAGTAATGAATTTTTTATCAAAATCCGAGTTATCATCTTTAAAGGGAGATGGCATAAAAATAAAACCGCCTCGAACAGTAATTCCTGTAAACGGAAGCATGTATTCGAAACCGGCATTAAGGTTAAGTGCCTTCTTGAAGAGATCTTTAATATCCTTATTTTTATTTTCACGGGTCCTTGTATCAAATCCCTCAGAAAATTCCATCTGGGTATAATCAATAAAATTGGCATCGAAGGCAACGGTCATTCCACTAAGTGAATACGAAGCACCTATTCCCAATTCGATAGGAGTTATAACAGTGTACTCAACACGGTTTTCGATAGGAGGATCAAGAAAATATCTCTTTCCAGTTCCAAACTTTGCATCGGCATCCACTGTATAAATTTCGTTTACTTCAAGTGATTTTGGAAATTTAATAGTAGCCCCGAAGTTAATATTTTCATCAACCTTGGCAAGAATTCCAAGCGTTCCATTCCAGCCGGAAACGTCCCATCGGATTATATCATTAAAATAGAACGATTGAAAATCGGCTGTAAATGGATCGTTGTTATCCAGTAATAATTGTAAGGGGTAATTGTTATTAAGATCTTCTTCCCAGTATTCTCTATTACGTTTGAAGTCGCCATTGATAATATTAATTGTTAAGCCGATAAAAAGATTTTCCTGGAATTCAATTGCACCGGAAAACTGCCAGCTGTTTAAATTACCTTCTTGAACAATATTTCCACTCTGATTCAGTTTGCCATTTATTTTGGTTTCATCATAGAGGTATTTATTATTGCTGTCATAAACTGGATAGCTTAAACCGAGTTCATAAGCAACGTCATCATTATCATTTGTTAAACTTTGTATAAGAGAATTATTATTACTATTGAATCCGCTAAACTTCAGTGCCCTGTTAAAATCCTTAAATTTGTTATACCCAAATGCAAGAACGAGACTTCCTCTTGAAGTTGGTAACGGGAATGCAAATCCAAATTGATTGAAATTAGATGAAGTGCTTGAATAATTAGTACTCCTGTTGAAGAATTGTGCATCATTTTTAAATGAATTATAATTCAATCCGCCGGAGAATTCCATTTTTTTAATTAATGCAAAACCTGCCGGATTAAAAAGTGAAGCACTAAAATCATTGCTTAATGATAAATATGCATTACCCATTCCAAGTGCCCGGGCACTGGTTAGTATTTCAGGGTCCGATAATCTTAGTGCATCATTAAAATTCTGTGCACTAATGGTATTAAAACCAATAAGAACAATTGCTATTAACAATATTGATTTTGTTTTCATATTTCCCCCAGCATTTGCACTGAAGTTTGTCAATTTATGAATTAACATTTATCTGCCTCTATCAGATCCACTTGATCTTGAACTGCTGCTAGAACTACTACTGGAACTGGAGCTACTCGAAGATCTGGAAGAACTTTCCGAACTAGATCTTGATGGCGGACTATAAGACGAATTACTGCTCGGTGGATTATAAGAAGGTCTATCATAACTCGATCTTCCGCTATTACTTTTATTTCTACTGTTATCTCTTTCTTTTGTTGGAGTAGATGTAGCTCTCTCATTCCTTGATTCAGGCTGCTGTCTTCTGGTCGATTCTTCTCTTACAGCCGGTGAAGAATTATTACGCGATGCTGGCGCTTCTTTAGAGATTCTTGGATTTGAAGGAATCCTCTCACGGCTTCTCGATACTGATGATCTGTTAAGGTCAACATCCTCCCGCCTTATAGATCCGTCCCTTGTGGTATAAGTGCTGGAGCGGGGATTACTTCGATCCCTTAATGAAGCATTTCTTTCATTACTTCTTTCACCTGTATCCCGCAAACCAGTTGGAGTATTTCTGTAATTGTAGGAATATGGGTAGTTATAATATCCTGTTCCGTAGTTCCAGTAATATGGATTTCTCCAGTACCATGAATTATAATTCCAGCCGAAACTATTGAACCAGTAATAACCGGGATAATAATAATACGAATACCAAGGACGGTAATATCCATAGCTATAGCAACACCAATCATACCCGAAAGGATCATAATAATAATCTAATCCAAAATAAAAACGGTTGGATGGATAGTAACCAAAATAGAATCTTCGATAATTTCTATAATCCCTGTAATTATCATAATAATACTGGTCATCCAAATATGTAAGGGAATCTCCATCAACGGCAACTGAGTCATCATAATCTTTATATGCATAACGATCTTCCTGATAATCCCGACTTTCGGGACTTCTGAGAGCTAATTGGGTATAACACCCGCCCAGTGTTAGCAAAGGAATTAATGCTGCAAGTAATTTTATTGTTTTCATACAACCACCCATAGATTTATTTTAATTTTTGACAAAAATTATGCCTTATTAAGTTTAAAAAATATGCAAAAAGAGAGGGGCAAAAAATTGGTTGTACTATATAATAGACAGAACTGTTTTCTTTTTATGACATGGTCAAAAGATTGCTTTTATGTATTCAACAAAGAGACCACGATCTGCATTGCTGCTTGTAAACTTCTTATTATCAAGTAAATCTCTAAGGTTCAACCCAAGTGTTAAACCTTCGCCAAGTGACCACCTTAAACCCAGATTCAGATAACCACTACCATCTCCGAAAGACTTTCCATTATTATCGTTAATTGCAAAATCGTATTCACCTACAATAGACACTTTACTACCTAAGGTCTTTTCAAATCCAACACCAAGATTCAAGTCTTTATCGCTATCATCTCTTTCAAAAGAATAATTGATTAAGCCATGGATGCTGAAGTATCCATAAAAGTCGAAATTTTTCGAAACTGCTGCAAACAGCCCGGGTGATTTTATTTGAAAGCGATTAAGTGATTTATCAAACTCCCCTTTACCCTGAGAATCAAATCCAACCAAGATTGCTGGAAGTGCTTCAGTTTCATTTACTATTCTTGCACGGACATTAATACCCGGTAATTTATAACCGGTTATTTTACCACGACCGATTATATTATTACCTCCATAAGAGATTCCAAAACTAAAATTTTCGAAAACCCCTACTTCCAGCTTAGTTACTAAGACACCGGCCGGCATAATATCAATCGAAATACCGACATTACCTTTTTCAATTAAACCTGCAGTAGGTAAATCAATCAGATTACGATATTCATATTTAGCATCTGTTCCGCTTGTTCCCTGTGCGAAAGAATAACCGGAAATAATTATTAAAATAAAAATTGTATTCAATCTTTTCATTTTAATTCCGTTATAGGAGTTTAATGATTCTTATTTGAATTTATAAGTAGTTGAATCTTTACCGTCTTTCAATTCTATTCCAATCTTATTTAATTCATCCCTAATACTATCAGCAAGTAGAAAATTTTTCTCTTTCTTCAATTTAGTTCTCAAATCGATTATTAAGTTAATCAATTTTTCATCGAGCTGTGCAGATTTTTTATTGAGTTCTTCAAAATGGATAATACCAAAAACATTTTCTGCAGTTTCTGTTAAGAACTTTTTTAGATCGATAAAGAATGATATATGGAGACTATCAGTTTCTGAAATAATTTTATTCACACTCCTTACAAAGTCAAAAATAACAGCACAAGCCTGGGGAGTATTTAAGTCATCATCCATTACTTTCTCAAATTCATCATAATAATATTTTATGTTGAATTCCGGGAGAAGACCTATGTTGTTATCTTTTTTAATTTCCAATTCAATTTTTTCTGCAAGGTTTTTAATTTTTTCTACACCTTTTTCAGCAGCGGATAACAAATCAAAACTAAAATTTAATGGTCCGCCGTAATAAGTTTGTAAAAAGAAAAGTCTGATTGCCTCTGCAGAATATTTTTTAAGAATTTCCCTTGCTGTTAAAAAGTTTCCGAGAGATTTGGACATTTTTTCTTCATTAATATTAAGAAATCCAAAATGAATCCAGTATCTAACAAATTTATGATTATGAGCAGCTTCACTTTGAGCAATTTCATTTTCGTGATGTGGAAAAATTAGATCGTTACCACCGGCATGTATATCAATTGTTTCACCCAGATGTTTTGAACTCATAGCAGAACATTCGATGTGCCAGCCAGGTCTTCCTTTACCCCATGGACTATCCCAGCTCGGTTCACCTTCCTTAGCTTTTTTCCAGAGAGCAAAATCGAGTGGATTTTTTTTCTTTTCATTTACTTCAACTCTGGCACCAGCTGATAATTCCTCTAAATTTTTTCCGCTCAACTTGCCATAATCAGTAAACTTTGATACATCGTAAAAAACATTGCCGTCAACATTATATGCAACTCCCCTTTCTTCAAGTTCTTTAATCATCACTATCATTTCTGAAACATGTTGAGTAGCTTTTGGAAAAACTGTTGCCGGTTTTATCTTGAGTAAATTTATATCCTCAAAAAAAGCATTAGCATAAAAATCCGAAACAACATTAGAAGGTTTTTTCTCATCGATTGATTTTTTAATTATCCTATCATCAACATCAGTAAGATTCATCACAAATTTTACATTATAGCCTTTATATTCTAAGTAACGTCTTAAAACGTCAGCCATAATAAAAGAACGTGCATTTCCGATATGAAAATAATCGTATACCGTTGGGCCACATGTATAAAAAGAAACAGATGGTGGATATTGCGGAATGAATTCTTCTTTAGTTTTAGAAAAGGTATTATAAAAACGCATTTTTATTCCAAAATTTGGGAAAAAATATACAAATAGGTTCGGCTTTATCCAAATTAAACATGGAACGATTATTGACGATAATAAATCAGGACAAAAAGATTTTTTTACAAAAAATCTGAAATTTAGACTTTGACATCTTTATTAATATTTTTATATTAGACACAGAAATCGGTAATTAATTCTGAAAATCTTTTTATGAAGATAAAAAAAAGCCACAATACTCTCTCTAATTAAATGGAGGAACTTTATGCATCGTAAACTTACAATGCTATTTATTCTTTTTTTATTATCAACAGTGCTATTTGCTCAAACCACTCCCATTAGTTTTACTGTTGAACCGTATGGTGCATCCCCAAGGGATGTAGCAAAATCCACCACCGATATTTACACAAATGCATTTACAGGATTAAAAAATGTTGGTGTTAATACTAAAATGTATTTCAAAGCTTCAATAACCGGGACAGATTTAGCAACAACAGTTACATGGGCTATAACAAGAAGACCACTCGGCTCGACGGCAGCTGTAG
>JAGXSM010000256.1 GCA_018333725.1 Melioribacter sp.
GTCTTGCTGGATACTATAAAGGAATGTATTTTCTAAATTCTTTTTACAACTAACCTAATACCGGTAAAATGATTAATCCTAAAATCAGTATCGATAAGCATTGGTTTGCAATATATACAAAACCGCAGCACGAGTATAAAGTAGAAGCAGAAATCAAAAACCAATCATTAGAAGTTTATCTTCCTACAATTATTGTAGAAAAGCGATGGAGCGACAGAAAAAAGAAAGTTGAAGAACCACTTTTTAAAAGTTATTTATTTGTGCGGGTGGATGAATGCGAAAGAATAAATTGTTTGAGAATTCCATCGGTTATTAAAACTGTTTGCTTTAACGGAAAACCTTCCGTAATTCCTGATTGGCAGATTGAGAGTTTAAAAAAAATTCTTAGCGAGAAGCCCGAAGTATTTGTTACAAATAGAATAGAGATTGGGCAAAAAGTTAAAATTATTGAAGGCCCTTTCCGTGATGTTATCGGAATTGTTACCGAACATAAGGAAGGCAAGAAACACCTTGCCGTTTCAGTCGATCTCTTAAAAAGATCTGTGCTGGTTAGACTTCCGGACGAAAGCATAATAAAAATATTAGAAAACTGACCTTTGCCGTTCATGTTTTTTTTAATAAATTGAAGTCACTTTAGAATATAAAAATACGGTTTATGTTAAATCAGAAAAGATTGAATGAATTAAAGATAGGCGAAGAATTTACTGCGTTCCTAATCGTTACCAGAGCCGAGGTTAAAACCGCTAAGAACGGCAAACCATTTATGAATCTTGAATTAAGAGATCAATCCGCACTTCTTCCCGCAAAAGTTTGGAGTAAATTTGATGACGTTGCTGATGACATAAAAGAAGGAGTAATAGTAAAAGTTGCCGGAGTATTAGAGGAATTCAACGGCGTATTGCAGATCAGGATTGATAAGATTCGTCTTTCTAATGAAAAAGATAATGTTGCAAGTGATGATTTTCTGCCAAGGTCTGTTCGCCCGCTAAATGAAATGATAGACGAGTTGAATTCGGTTATCGGTTCAATTACAAATCCGTTTCTTCACACTCTTATCAAAATTATTTTGAGCAAAGAAAATTTGAATAAGTTTTGCAGAACTCCCGCCGGTAAAGCATGGCATCACGCTTATTTGCACGGACTGCTAGAACATACTTTAGAGATTATAAAAATTTGCGATCTTATGGGAGTGATTCATCCCGAGCTAAACAGAGATTTACTTATAACCGGGGCTTTACTTCACGATTTCGGCAAAACAGAAGAACTTACTTACGAAAATTCATTTGACTATTCCGATAAAGGAAAACTCATCGGTCATATTGTAATAAGTGCGATTGAAATAGAAAAAGCAGTAACACAGATACCCGGTTTTCCGGAAGATTTAAAGAACCAATTGCTGCACTTAGTATTAAGTCATCAGGGTAAATTAGAATTTGCTTCACCGGTAGAACCAAAAACACTTGAAGCAATTGTACTATACCAGGCAGATGAGCTAAGTGCAAAAACAAATGCTTATAAATATGCAATAGCAGCAGATAGGAATAGAGGCGGCAAATGGACAAGATTTCTTCAACTTGCTAATACTTCACTCTATATACCTGATAATTTTACGGGGGAAGAAGAAAACGATTAATCAATCAACATCTGAGGAATAACCATATGAAAAAAACTTTCTTATCAATCTTTACAATTATCTTCCTCTTCAGCAGCTACATCACAGCTCAATCAGTTGAACAGTTAATTGATGAGTGCGATAAATTCTATTCCCAGTTTAATAATGAAAAAGCTCTTGAAGCATTATTGAAAGCAGAAAAACTATCCCCCGATAATTGGGAAGTAGTTTGGCGTTTAAGCAGAACATATGTTGATACAGGAGATAAAATGCCTACAAGCACTTCTGCACAGGAAGATGCTCAAATGGCGACTTATCAGAAAGCATTAGAGTATGCTGAGAAGGCGATTAAACTTGAACCGAATAAAACTGTAAGTTACCTAAGACGTGCTATTGCAAATGGTAAAATTGCTCTCTTCAAAGGTGTTTTTACCGTTGCCGGTGTTGTTAATTCCGTTAGAGCCGATGTTGAAAAAGCAATTCAGCTAAATAACGGGGATGATTTTGCTATGGGAGTTGCACATTACGTTCTTGGAAGAACCCACGCAAAGACAAGTGAAAAATGGAAACCCGCACGCTCAATTTTAGGTTTGGGATGGGCAGATAATGAGATTGCAATTAAAGAATTCAAAAAGGCAATTGAAATATTTCCCAACTATGTTATGTTCTATGTTGATTATGCTAATTCATTAATCCGCGAAGACGAATATAAAACTGCACGGGAAATGTTGAACAAAGCATTAACCATTGAAAACGCTCATCAAGATGATGATAAACGGAAAGCCGAAGCAAAACAGACTTTAAACGAAATCAAAAACAAATAATTTTTCTAAAGAGCGGGGTAACGAATTTCTTTTTTGCAAAGTAGAATCTTACTCCGCTCTAATTTTTAATAATGATCTTCAACCAGGAATTTTTAGATAAGCTGAAAAGCGCAAAGCGATTGGTGTTTTTTACAGGAGCCGGAATTTCTGCAGAAAGCGGAATTGCAACCTTCCGCGGAAAAGACGGTATCTGGAATAAAATGAAACCGGAGGAACTCGCAAACTTTAATGCTTTCCTGCAAAATCCAGATCTGGTATGGGAATGGTATCAACATCGACGCGAAATTGTTCATAATACTCAACCCAATCCCGGTCACTTTGCTATTGCCGGTTTAGAAAAATATTACGATGTAACCGTAGTTACACAGAATATCGACAACTTGCATCGAAGAGCCGGTTCAAAAAAAATTTATGAACTGCACGGTAACATCGAAAGAAATTTTTGTATTGACTGCAAACAATATTATGATTTATCTAATCTTGAAAAGACAGAAGGCGTGCCTCACTGTAAAAAATGCGGCGGACTTATAAGACCGGATGTAGTTTGGTTCGGGGAATTTCTTCCGCAAGATGAATTAAGCGGTGGAGAAACTTCTGCTAAACAAAGTGATATCTGTTTTGTTGCCGGAACTTCGGCTGTTGTTTATCCGGCTGCTTATATTCCAATGAATGCTAAACGCGCCGGATCTTATATTGTTGAAATAAATATTGAACCAACTGATATGTCTAACTATGCCGATTACTCAATTTTTGGTAAGTCAGGTGAAATTATACCATTGATACTAAAAGAAGCTGAAAAACTTAAATCCGCTTAAATCTTGCTCTCTTCTTCGGCATACGTATTATCTGTTTCCAGAACTCTCACTTTAACGGATTCAACATTTGAGGGAAGAGATGATTTCCTGATCTCGTTCAGCAAATAAACACAGATATTTTCTGCGGTTGATTCAAAATTAACAACCAATTTATTCGATCCGAGTTTATCGAGCATTTCAATTAATTCTAAATCCTTCTCAAAAACCATAAACGAGTGATCCATTTTATCAATTATCGGATCAATAATTTTCTTCAGTTCATAGTAATCGAGTAACATTCCGTTTTTATCCGGCTGCCCTGTTAATTCTATCATGCAACGATAAGAATGCCCGTGCAGATTTCTGCATTTGCCTTCGTGGAAAGGTAACCTGTGACCCATTTCCCATTTAAACTCTTTTGCAATTTTCATTATACACCTTTTGATTCCGGATGCCAGATAATTTTATGCATTTGTAATTGATAACGGACATTTAACCGGTCTTCCAAAATCCAGTTAACAAGTTGAACCGGCTCTAATTGACCGAATACTACAGAAAAAAGTATGGAACATTTCTCATTCAAATTATACTTTGCAATTATTTCTCTGGACCAATTATAATCTTCTCTATTACCTATTACAAATTTAATTTCGTCAGTTTTCTTTAGGAATTCTATATTCTCATACAAATTTTTTTTCATCATTTTGCTCGACGGGCATTTTAGATCCATAATAATCATTACCCTTTTATCGATCTCTTTAACCGGTAAACTTCCGCCGGTTTCAATCATCACTTCAAATCCTTCATCGCAAAGTTTCTTCATTAATTCGAGCGATTCATTCTGAACAAGCGGTTCGCCGCCGGTTATTTCAACAAGATTACAGTTATACTTTAGGACTTCACGAATAATTTCTTCAATAGTTTTTTCCTCGCCTTCATAAAAAGCATATTCGGTATCGCAGTAGGAACACCTTAGATTACAGTAAGTCAATCTTATAAATACACATGGAAGTCCTGCTTTAGAACTTTCTCCCTGAACTGAATAATATATTTCGTTTACCTTTAACAATTCTTTACTTTCTCAATTGTGGGTGCAAAGATAACAAGACTTTAATTAACCAATCAAATAAAGAGATGATTCACCGGCATGTGTTAATTCTATTGAAAATTCTAATGCTGCTATTAATTTAAGCCGGTTTTTCAGCTCAAATAATAAGATATTTCCTTTAACGACTATTCTTCAAAGAGTAAGGATTATTTGATTCGAATGGCTTAGAGTGCTATATTTACGCACGTTTTTTAACAAATTTAAGGTATTTTGAATGGCGCATCATAAGTCGGCAAAAAAAAGAATAAGACAAAGCAAAAAAAGAAGTGAAAGAAATAAGGCGGCTTTATCCAAAGTTAAAACACTGGTAAAGAAAGTCTATACTACAGAAGATAAACCACAAGCTGAAACAATATTAAAATCTGCAGTTGCAACACTGGATAGAGAGACTTCTAAAGGAAGATTGCATAGAAATACTGCCGCAAGAAAAAAATCGCAGCTTACTAAACACGTAAATAAACTTACTGCTGCAAAATAATTTTTATCTATTTTTCTTAATGGCAACTTAAACCTGTTTTAAGTTGCCTTTTATTTTTTTAAATCTTCTATTGCATCAAGTCCTTCGGCTTCCGGCAGATAATATTTTACTTTATAAATCTCCTGTTTGGAATTTTCCGGTTTGTAAATCCTTTTCTTTACTAATACCGAGTGTTCAATTTGAATATTGTTTTCGATTATAGAGCCGAATAAATAAGTAATTCCTTTTATTGTAACATTATCCCCAATTTGTGTAGGGCATTCATCGCTACCGGTAATTCTAACTCCCGATTCGATTACAGAGTTACTTCCTGTTTTTACGTTGCCTTTAATGATGTTACCGCTAAAGATTTCTGCCCTATCTCCCAATTCAATTTTCTGACCATAGAAACAGGAAAGTTGAGCATTATCCTTTATAGTTACATATTTACCAAATTCAACCTGTCCGGAAAGAAAAACATTTTTCATAATTGTAAGGTTGTAATTCACTTTTACTCCTTTGCCAACATAAGCGCCTTTGCCGATTTTAATATCGAGTGGAATTCCTTTCTTATCCAATTCAATAATATCATCCACAACACTTTCGTCGATAAAGAAATCATCCGGATCCGAGATTTCAACAAGGTCCTTTAGTTTTTCATAAACAATGGACCGGGCAATATTATCCATCTCTTTAAGAACGGATTTATTATTGAATCCCATAAGAACATATTGATCTTTAGGAGAAACCGCAGAAACACTTAAACCGCTTTTATTGAAAAGATAAATCAGGTCTGTAAGATACATTTCGTTCTGAACATTATTAGTTCCGATTTCTTTGATCATTTTTTCGAGTGGCTTAAACTTAAATGCATATACTCCGCTATTAAATTCACGGTTTGCAATCAATTCCTTTTTTGTGAATTCAAATTTCTTACCTTTATAATTAACACTATAGGGTTTTGATTCGTCCAGACTAATTATGTCTTTATACTCCATTATTTCAATTACTTTACCGGAATTAGCAAGCTGTTTTTTATTTTTTTCAGGTACCCTGATCACTCTTCCATAATAATTATCCTCAATCTTCCCTTCGAACATTCCAGTTAAAACAACCATATCAGTTTCAGAACCGGCAAAATATTTTTGAAAATCGATTATCGATTCGCTGTTAATTAATCCCATATCGCCGGGTAAAATATAGACTGACCCATCATACTTTTGCGGTTCAATTACATCAAGTGCAACCTGAACAGCATGACCGGTTCCATTTTGAACTTCCTGATTTACATAGATTACAGATTCTTTTCTACCGACAGTTTTAATAACCTCTTCGGCTTTAATACCAACAACAATAATTATGTTTGAATCGCCAAGAGCTTCGTGGTATGCATTATAGACTCGTTCTACAGTTGGTATTTCCCAGATTTTGTGGAGCATTTTAGATGTCCGGGATTTAATTCTTTTACCATGTCCTGCAGCCAGAATAATAGCTGTTTGCTTTTTATTGTAATCGAATTGAGCTGAGTAATTTTTTATCAGTTCATTAATTGATTGACTGTTCATTAACCCTCGGATAGATTTGGTAATGAAATTTAAGAATTATTGAATAATAACCGGGTATATAATATTACAGTTTGAAATTAAAAACTAATTTTTATTTGTAAACTTTTTTTCGTTAATTCGCACCAGTTTATAAAAGGAAGGAAGCCGGATAATCATGAAAAAGTTAATTATAATATCAGCTGTTTCTTTTTTATTAATTTTTAATTGCAGTTTGAAAGCCCAGGATAAAGGATTCGGGTTAGGATTAATGATTGGAGAGCCGACAGGATTTAGCGGAAAATACTGGGTTAGCAGTGATAATGCATTCGATTTCGGACTGGCATATTCATTCGTCCAGAAGTTCAGCGCATTATCAATTCATGCCGATTACCTCTACCATGCTTTCGATGTAATAAAATCGGATTATAGATTACCGGTTTATTACGGATTTGGTGCAAGGATAAGATTTATAAATAATTCCGATAATTCTCTGGGTGCACGAGGTGTTGTTGGAATTGCCTGGTTAAACGAAAAACTCCCGATCGATGTTTTTTTCGAAGTCGTTCCGGTATTTAATATAATTCCTTCTACATCATTAAATCTTGATCTTGCACTTGGCGCAAGATATTACTTCAAATAGGAAACTTAATGCAACCGGAAACATATTTCGATAATCCAGAACGTTCTGAACCCGAAGAAATTATAGATGATTTTTTGTTATTTAAAGTTAATCCCCTTATCGGTGAGATATTAGAAGGATTTCCGGAATTTGTTGTAGTATTAAACCGAAACCGCCAGATAGTTGCATTCAACAATAAAGCTTATTCAGCATTCAGAGTAAAAGAGCCGGAACAAATTCTTGGAAAAAGAATTGGTGAAGCATTGAATTGCATCCATGCAAAATTACCGCCTCGAGGATGCGGAACAGCTACATTATGCCGTGAATGCGGGGCTGCAAAAGCAATTAAATATTCATGGGATAAAAAAGAAAAAGTTGAAGAGGAATGTAAAATAACTTCGTTAATTGATGAAAAAGAATATTCCCGGGAATTTTCTGTATTCACTCAGTCAATCAATTTTAAAAATAATTATTACACTTTGTTTTCCGTTAAAGACATTTCAAGTGAAAAAAGGAAAGACGCTCTTGAAAGAATTTTCTTTCATGATATTCTGAACACATCCGGGGCAATAAACGGTCTTACTCAATTACTTATAAAAGAAAATGATAGTACAGAAAAAGAGAAGCTTGTAAAAGCACTTATGATCTCTTCGGAGCAATTGTTAAATGAAATTCTGCTGCAACAGGAAATAAGACATGCTGAAGAAGGAAATCTTCAGGTAAACATTAAAGAAGCTTCTGTTAACGATATTTTAATTTCCGCTTTCGATCTCTATCAGAGCCATGAATTATCAATCGGTAAAAACTTTTCAGCTTCCTTTCTGGAAAAAGACATTTCTGTAAAAACCGATAAAGTTCTTGTTGTGCGTTCGCTTGGTAACCTTATCAAAAACGCACTTGAAGCTACCATGAATAATGACGAAGTAAAAATATATCCATACGTTACAGACGATACTATCTATCTGAATGTCTATAATTCACAATTAATCCCTGAAAACGTTCAATTACAACTTTTCCAGAGATCTTTCAGCACAAAACAAAAGAAAGGAAGGGGCGTAGGGCTTTACAGTGTAAAGCTGATAATTGAACAGAACCTTGGCGGCAAAGTATCATTCGTATCGGATAAACAACTTGGCACCGTCTTCACAATTGAGTTGCCCCGAAGCTAACAATATTTTACTTAGTTTTATATAATTGCCACCATGGTGTGTGCGGTGCATCGTGATGTTCAAAATGATATCCGAAAAAATAACAAGAGAGCATTGCCCAAAGATGATTCTTCTTTTGTGTTCTCGCTTTATGAGATTCCATTTCGTGATCATGCGGTTTACGATGAGGTAAATATGTTCCGAAGAAGAATAACTGCAGCGAACTTAAGAAAGCCAGTATAACCCAGAAAAACCAGAGCGAAATTTCCGGCACACCAATCTTCAATACGTTAAATGCTATTGCCATTACTAATAACTGGGGAATTGTTGCATACCTGAACATGAATGATACCCACCAGATAAAAAAGTTCTGAGATTTCACATTAAAGTCCGGATCATCCGCTGTGCCCGGATATCTGTGTTGCTTAAAATGATTTGTGATTAATCTCTTATAAGATAACCCCGCATATAGGAAAGTTGCAATTGTCCCAATAGCACGGTTTAATTTCTTGTTACCGCTTACTGTTTGATGCATTACATCATGCCCGGTGATAAATAATCCCGTGTATAAATATGCTTGAACCAGGATATGCAGGTAAAAGACCGGTGAAGTAAAATCAACAGTCACAGATGTAAGAATATATGCAAGATGAGAAATCCATACAATAATTATTGTAAGCGCAATTATAATACCCATCAGCACCTCAAATAAAAATTAGAAGTGAAATAAAAAACACTGTTTGCACTGCAAGATAAATTTTAGGTAAATCGGTCTTAAGGTTAAGATTCATACGGTTATAAATCCATGCGAAGAGGAATGAAATAACAAACCATGCCATGTAATTCTGCAAAGGTATGTTGCCGTTCTGCCACGTCCAGTAATCCAGTTTGATTGCGACGGGTTCAAGAATTAAATCGAATACGACTGCAACCATAGCTGTAATTAACGCGGATAGATTTTTATCGCTCGTTATTTTTTGTGCAATTGAAATCCCGCCAAGTATAACAAACACCCGGTTCAATCCAATTATAAGAGGAACACTTAGCAATTTTAATCCGAGTGTTGAACCGTAAGAATAATTTCCGAAAATCAGTCCGGATTTTACACCGACCACTTCAAGAATGAATGTAAGAATATATGTAAGGAAGAACCATGCAATCAGCTTATTATTAGATTCACATATCAATGAATAGAACACGACACCCATCGTTATAAAAAGTGTAAAGGGTGTAAGCCACAACATTAATTCGCGTGTGCCGGGATTGATATGTCCAAAGATCCCGACCAGGAAAATAATAATGAGGAATCTTACTGAATTTTTAGTAATTATATTTTTCTTCCCTTCCATAAATGTGTTCCTATCAATGCGCCATAAACCGATTTTAATCCGACAAATAGAAGCACCGACATTTGTAGAAAATGAAACATTGTATTTATTAGAATGCTCTGATTACTAATAAAAGAAATTAATGCCCTTCCTGTTAATATTATGATAACAACCAACAGGAAATTAATGTTCACAAACACAAAAATTAGCGGAGCGAAAAAAACAAATGCTATAAAAGTAAGCAGCAGCAAAAACAGGATAGGGTTAATATTAAATCCCCTGTAAAAGTTTTTTGAAAACCCGTTAACAGATTCTTCAAAGGAATTGTACATTTTACAATAAATAGAATTGCTTCCAAGTGCAGTTAACATTTTAAGTCCGCGTTTCTTAACCCGGCGCGCAAGTTCCATATCTTCAACAACCTGATCTCGCACAGAACTATGTCCGCCCGTACTTTCATAAGTTGTTCTATCTATCAGGATGAACTGCCCATTTGCTGCAACAAAAGAAGATTTGGGAGAAGTATAAACTTTTATAAGCGGAAGGAATGCTAATAAAATCCAGTTCATCAATGGAACAACCAGTTGGGCTCCTAAACCATTAATTTTTTGAGAAGGAAATACAGAAAGCAGATTTAATTTCCTTTCTTCAAAAGTACTTAATGCATTCTCAACCGCATATTTATTTAATCGAACATCTGCATCAATAAATAGGAACAGGTCATTCTTAGCTTGCCGTGCTAATTGAAAGCATGCCCAGTTCTTACCGAGCCAGCCAACCGGCAATGGTTTCCCTTTTATTACTTTTACCCGTTCATCATTCCTGCTGTATTGCCCGGCAATTTTATATGTGTCGTCATGTGAATCGTAATCCAGAATTATCACTTCATATTTTTGGTAAGACTGATTTAATGTTGCGTCAAGGCAATCCGGAATATTCTTCTCTTCATTCCTTGCCGGAATAAGTAAAGATATTTCTGGTTCGTTTTCAGATTTGATCTGCCGATTTTTAATTGATGGAGCTGTAAAAAAATTGTAAACTATTATTGCAAGGAAAAGCAGATTCAAAATAAGGAGTGATATAAAAAAAATATTCAGAATCATTTAGCAAACAGGTACTTAACAAATGATTTCTCTTCAGCGGCTTTACTTAGCATATCAAGATTAGTCATAAATGCAGCTTCATAGAAGGGATAAGCATCAACCGTTCTCTTCCCTTCGAATAAAAGTCCGAACCGGCAAATTATCGACGGATATTTTTCGTTATAGTAATGAATTTTGAATCCAACCGGCAGTAGAAGAAAATCCTTTTCTATTCTCTTTATAAAATAATTAAGACCTTTCTTTAACGTGAGTGGACGTTTTTCAAAAGATTCTATCTCGCCCTGTGGATATGTTACAACAAAGTTCTCTCTGCTATTTACAATTTGCCTTGTATAATTAGCGGTTTCAATAATGCTTCTTGGTGAATCAGGATTAATAGAATATGCACCGAGCTTTTTAAAGAACCAGAAACGTTTCAATTGTTCTTCCAGCATCATTATGTGGAGTTTACGGTTCAAGAATTTTTTGAAGAGATACTCTGCAAAAAATCCATCCCACCAGCTAATATGGTTGGGTGTAATAATAAGTCCCTGATCGACGGGAATTTCAGGGAAGTCATTTACAAGGTAGAAATGGCTGAAATTCTTTCTAAGCAGATTATTCATATAAGGAATGAACAACCATCTTGCATATTTCTTATGATCGGCTTTTATCATAAATAGCTTGAGATACTTACGGAAATATAAACCAATAAAAATTTATTAAGAATTTAAATCTGAATTATGAATTTATAATTGCTTCTGCAGCAAGTTTACCGGATAGAATTACTAAAGGAATACCGCCGCCGGGATGAGCGCTTCCTCCGCAAAAGTATAATTCGCTATATTCTTTTGAACGAATTTTCTGTCTTACAAATGCTGCACTTTTTCCATTCGATGAAATTCCGTATAGACTTCCCCTGAAGCTGCTTGTAGTTTTTTCAATCATTTCCGGTGTAAGAACTTTTTCGGATACAATTTTACTTTCGATATCAATTCCGAGAATTGTATTTAT
>JAGXSM010000257.1 GCA_018333725.1 Melioribacter sp.
ATAAATTTTACCTGAAGAACACACACGTAATAGAAAAACTTGCAAGTGTTAATCATATTGTTTTTGATAAGACCGGCACAATTACCGAAAATGATGCTGCCTTGGTTAATTTCGACGGCCAACTTACACATGATTATAAATTGCTTATAAAATCGGCGGTTCGGAATTCTTCACACCCGTTAAGCCGTGCAATTTATAATTATTTGCATGATTCCGGTGTAACTTCAATAGAATCATTCAGCGAAAAAACAGGTGAAGGTATAACTGCTATTATAAATGGTAAACAAATAAAAGTTGGATCCGAAAAATTTGTAACCGGATTAAAAACAAGTGATAGTAACAACACACGTGTATTTATTTCAATTGATGATACATGCCCCGGTTCGTTTGTCATTTCGAATAAATACAGAGAGGGATTAAAAGGAATAATTTCCTCACTGGAAAATAATTATGAAATTTCATTACTATCGGGCGATAACGATAGCGAGAAAGAAAACCTTACTAAATTCTTTGCAGATGAAGGAGAGCTTCACTTCCGGCAATCGCCGCATGATAAACTTGATTATATTAGCAATCTTCAAATGAATGGAAAAAAAGTTTTAATGATTGGGGACGGATTGAATGACGCCGGTGCTCTTGCAAAAAGTGATGTTGGAATTTCCATTTCGGATAATATAAATAACTTTTCACCGGCTTGCGATGGAATACTCGATTCAAAATCGTTTAACCGGTTAGCGGATTTTATTCTATTCTCAATTAAAAGCAGAAAAGTAATTATTGCAAGTTTTATTTTGTCTTTCATTTACAACATTGTGGGATTATCATTTGCAGTAACGGGTTCTTTATCCCCTATTGTCGCAGCTATTTTAATGCCCATTAGTTCAATTTCTGTTGTAGTCTTTACAACTTTTTCTATTAATTTTATTGCAAGAAAAGAAAGGTTTATTTAATGTCGGTTGTCTTTGTGTTGATAGGTGCAAGCTTATTGGTAGCATCAGGATTTTTAGCTGCATATTTATGGGCAGTTAAAAGCGGTCAGTATGATGATAAACATACGCCGGCAATCAGAATTTTATTTGAGAACAATAAGAAAGAGAATAGTGTAGAGAACAGAGCGATGAGTGATGAGAATAAAGATGAAAAAAGTGAAAAGGAATAATAAATTTTGCATTATACATTTTACATTATACAATAATAAAATCAGGAGCTGTTTTAATGACTGTTGAAAAATTCAGTTATGATAATCAGATCGTCAAGAATTTTACAATTGCAACCGTAGTATGGGGAATTGTAGGAATGCTTGTCGGCGTAATTATTGCGATACAACTCTATCTACCCGAATTGAATTTCGGAATACCTTATTTAACATTCGGGCGGATTCGTCCGCTGCATACCAATGCAGTAATTTTTGCATTCGTAGGTAATTTAATTTTTGCCGGCATTTATTATTCCTTGCCAAGATTATGCAAGGCAAGTATGTGGAGTAAAGTTCTTAGTAACTTTCACTTTTGGGGCTGGCAATCAATTATAGTTCTTGCCGCTGTAACCTTGCCGCTTGGTATAACAACCAGCAAAGAATATGCAGAGCTTGAGTGGCCTATCGATATTTTAATTGCACTTGTATGGGTTGCATTCGGTGCTAATATGCTCGGCACAATAATTAAACGCCGCGAAAAACATATGTATGTTGCAATCTGGTTTTATATAGCAACATTTGTAACAGTTACTGTTCTTCATGTAGTAAACTCGCTCGAAATTCCGGCAACATTAACAAAGAGTTACCCTATTTATGCCGGCGTTCAGGATGCTCTCGTTCAATGGTGGTATGGTCATAATGCTGTAGCATTTTTCTTAACAACACCATTCCTGGGATTGATGTACTACTTCCTTCCTAAAGCGGCAAACAGACCTGTTTACTCATACCGTCTATCTATTCTTCACTTCTGGGCATTAATATTTTTATATATATGGGCAGGACCGCATCACCTTTTATATTCGGCTCTTCCTGATTGGGCGCAATCATTAGGAACGGTCTTTTCAATTATGCTTATTGCTCCATCGTGGGGAGGAATGATAAACGGACTATTAACATTACGCGGTGCGTGGGATCGCGTTCGTGATAATCCGATATTAAAATTTATGGTAGTTGCTGTAACTGCATACGGAATGGCAACATTCGAAGGACCGATGCTTTCACTTAAAAACGTAAATGCAATTGCACACTTTACAGATTGGATAATTGCACACGTTCATGTTGGAGCTCTTGGATGGAATGGAATGTTAACGTTCGGCATTTTATACTGGATGGTTCCAAAGATGTGGAATACAGATTTGTATTCAAAGAAAATGGCAAATGCTCATTTCTGGATTTCAACTTTAGGAATTGTATTCTATGCAATACCAATGTACTGGTCGGGAATTGCACAATCATTAATGTGGAAACAATTTACCCCGCTCGGCATTCTTCAATATCCAAACTTTTTAGAAACTACTTTACAGATAATTCCATTTCATATAATAAGATCGTTGGGAGGAACACTTTACTTAGCGGGAATATTTTTAATGGGTTACAACCTATTAAAGACTGCAAAACAAGGTAAGTTTGTTAAGGAAGAAGAAGCCGAAGCAGCTCCCCTTATAATCGAACATGATAAAATGAAACGCGGAATGATACACAGATGGCTCGAAAAAAGACCTGTTCAATTTACACTTCTTGCAACTGTCGCAATTCTAATTGGTGGTGTAGTTGAATTCGTTCCAACATTTGTAGTTAAATCCAACATTCCCACAATAGCAAGCGTTAAACCATATACTCCGCTCGAGATGCAAGGAAGAGATATTTACATAAGAGAAGGTTGTAACACATGTCATTCGCAGCTCGTTCGTCCGTTCAGATCCGAAACAGAACGATACGGTGAATATTCAAAAGCCGGTGAATATGTTTATGACCATCCTTTCTTGTGGGGTTCAAAAAGAACAGGACCGGATTTACATCGTGTTGGTGGAAAGTATTCCAACCTTTGGCATTACTTGCATTTTGAAGATCCGAGGCAAATGTCCCCCGGTTCTATAATGCCAAGATATCCCTGGCTCTTAACACAAATTCTTGATACTTCTACCACAGCTGCAAAAATCAGTGCATTAAGATCAGTTGGAGTTGATTATGAGAAAGGTTACGAAAAATTTGCCAATGAAGATCTGGTTAAACAAGCCAATCTAATTGCAGATGATTTAATAAATAACGGTGTTCCAGCTGACTGGAATACAGATGTTATTGCACTTATTGCTTACTTACAACGATTAGGAAAAGATATAAAGGGGAATCAAATAAAATGATATCCAAATACTTAAGCACGATAGATGGTATTTCGGTATTCCCGGTTATAGGATTAATTATTTTTTTTGGATTATTCATTTTTATAATTGTAAGAACTGTTAGAATGGATAAAAAGCTTATAACACAAATGGGTAATCTGCCATTAGAAAACAATAAAGAAATACAAAACAACAACGAGATTGAAGATGAAACAAAATAATAGAATGTTATTTCTGCTTACAACAACAATAACTTTATTGTTAGGATCTACAAACATATTTGCTGCAGAGGGCGATACTTCACTAGATAATGTTATGAAGTTTATGCTGATCGTAACATTATTTATGATTGCATTTGTTCTCTGGCTTATAGTTGTCTATTCGGAGAAAGAGGATTCGGAAGGAAAAACTTTCAAGGCACCTTTAATTGCTTTTCGTAAATTTCTTACGCGTTCAACTCCAATTGAAAATGAAAAAGAAATTTTACTTTCTCACAATTATGATGGAATTAGAGAACTCGATAATAGAATTCCACCCTGGTTCAGTATGCTTTTTTACGGAACAATTATATGGGCGGCAATTTATTTCATGGTGTTTCATGTATTTGATGATGGACAGGTTCAATCCAAAGAATATAAAGTTGAAATTGAAAAGGCAAAAATGGAACGCGATTTTTTAGTTAGAACAGGTGCTTTCATAAATGAAGAAACAGTAAAGTTTGTTGATGATGCCGCCTCGATGGCCGAAGGTAAAGAAATTTATCTTAAAAACTGTGCAACATGTCATGGACAGAACGGCGAAGGACTTGTTGGTCCTAACTTAACAGATGATTTCTGGATTCATGGAGGAGGAGTTAAAAATATTTTTAAGGTTATTAAATATGGTGTTCCTGCAAAGGGAATGATAAGCTGGGAAACCCAACTGGATCCTAAGAAGATGCAATCAGCATCAAGTTATATAATAACTCTTCACGGAACAAATCCGCCAAATGGGAAAACAGCAGAAGGTGAAAAATGGATTGAACCCGCGGACGATAAACAAGCTTTAACTAAAGGAAGTTAAGAATATCTTATACGAATTTTAAATTGACATGGAACATCAAATAAAAACCGATGAGTCGTTCCGCGATTCAATTGCTACTGTTACTAAAGAAGGTAAACGGGTTTGGATCAATCCTAAAAAACCTTCGGGCAAGTTTTATAATGCAAGAACTATTGTAAGCATTTTTCTTCTTGCATTCTTATTCGGTGCTCCTTTTATTAAAATTGACGGACATCCGTTTATTATTCTTAATGTTATCGAGAGAAAATTTATTCTGTTCGGAATTCCATTCGGACCGCACGATTTTCACCTGTTTGCTTTAACCATGATTGCTTTCATTGTTTCAATATTCTTATTTACTGTAGTTTACGGTAGATTATTCTGCGGGTGGATTTGTCCTCAAACAGTATTTATGGAAATGGTATTTAGAAAAATTGAATACTGGATTGAAGGAGATGCAAGTAAGCAGAAGCTGTTAAACAAATCGAACTGGACTGCTGAAAAATTTCTAAAGAAAAGTTCCAAGCAGATTATTTTCTTTGTAATTTCTTTTGCGATTGCCAATTTCTTTCTTGCTTACATAATCGGAATAGATCAATTACAAAAATACATTTCGGATTCACCATCAGAACATTTTGGAACATTTGCGGCAGTATTAATATTCTCCGGATTATTCTACTGCGTCTTTTCGTATTTCCGTGAACAGGCATGCACAATTGTATGTCCTTATGGAAGACTTCAGGGCGTTATGCTCGATCAAAACTCGGTTGTAATTCACTACGATTATAAACGAGGAGAACCGAGAGGTAAAATCAAAAAAAGCGAAGTTCAGAATCTCGGTGATTGTATCGATTGCAATTTATGTGTTGATGTATGTCCAACAGGAATTGACATCCGAAACGGTACTCAGCTCGAATGTGTAAACTGCACGGCTTGCATCGATGCTTGCAACGAAGTGATGGATAAAGTTAAACGTCCGCGTGGATTGATCCGTTATGCATCTAAAAATCAGATTGAAAGCGGTAACCAATCGTTATTTACACCAAGAGCCGTGGGTTATACTTTTGTTCTGTTTGTATTAACCGTGCTTATTTTATTCATGCTTATTAACAGGGCTCCCGTTGAATTGAGTATTTTAAGAACACCCGGATTGCTGTTTCAGGAGCAGCCGGATAATAAGATAAGCAATATTTACGATCTTAAAATTGTGAATAAAACATTTAATCATCTACCGGCTTACCTGGAACTTGAAAATATCGATGGCGAGATAAAATTGATTGGAAACGAATTAAACGTTGAACCTCAAGGTGTATCGGAAGCAAAATTTCTTGTTA
Source organism: Melioribacter sp. (assembly GCA_018333725.1). Taxonomy (GTDB): domain Bacteria; phylum Bacteroidota; class Ignavibacteria; order Ignavibacteriales; family Melioribacteraceae; genus DSXH01. The sequence continues at coordinate 5,691 of JAGXSM010000257.1, forward strand.
TACTTCCTAAGAGCGAACTTAAAAGTATGAAAACACCTCTGCAGATTGCTGTTAAATCAAACAATAAAGTACTCGACGTTATCCAAACATCTTTCCTGGGAAAAGTAAAATGAAAATTTCATGGGGAACAAAAATAGCTGCAACTTATATTCTTTTTGTTATTGGTGTGTTAATTATGGTTTTTGTGTTTATGAATCAGGATGTTACTCTTGTTACTGATAATTATTATGCAAAGGAACTGGAATATCAAAACCAGATTGATAAAATTAACAGGACAAATCAGTTAGAGGAACAACTTCAAATAATCAATCAACAAGCATCTGTAAAATTTATTTTCCCAAATCAATTTGATTACAATTCAATTGCCGGGACAATTCACTTTTACAGACCAAGTGATCCTGCTAAAGATTTTACAGTTAATATCTCCGCGGATACATTGCGCACTCAAATTGTATCTACCGATAAATTTATAAAAGGTGTCTGGAAGATTAAAGTGGATTGGGAAGCTAATGGAAAAAGCTTTTATAACGAAAAAATTTTGATGGTGAATTGATGGAAATTTGGACCGGATTTATAGTAGGGTTATTTGGCAGCTTACATTGCATAGGAATGTGCGGACCAATTGTTCTCGCATTACCTGTTATCGGAGATTCTCAATTAAAAATATTAGCAGGAAGAGTTCTTTACAACCTGGGAAGAATTTTTACTTACACTCTAATGGGAGCTTTGTTCGGTTTATTCGGCAGCCGGCTTGTTCTATTTGGTTTGCAACAGGATTTATCAATAGCATTTGGAGTAATAATACTTGTCTATGTTTTAACACCGAGAAAAATAAAAGCCCGGGTTGCAAATACATTTATTTATAGAGAGACCACAAATTTTATCAAATCAAAATTCTCGTTGATGATTTCAAAAAAATCGAATTCATCATTATTTACTATTGGGGTCTTAAATGGACTCCTTCCATGCGGGTTTGTTTATGTTGGTATTGCCGGTGCAGTTTCAACGGTTGATTGGATCTCAGGTGCACTTTACATGGCAATGTTCGGACTTGGAACATTTCCTGTTATGCTAGCTACTGCGATGTTCGGAAAAATTATCAATGTTAATTTTAAAAGGAAGGTTAATAAACTAATTCCGGTTTTTGCGGTATTGCTTGCACTAATCTTTATTCTACGCGGATTGAATCTCGGTATTCCATATCTTAGCCCTAAACTTCAGAAAACTGTTATTGAGCAGCCCGAGTCGTGCCATTGAATTCTTTGCTGAATATTTCTGGAATTAACTTAATATAATCTGCTATTTCCGGTTTACTGATTTTCATAGCTGCTTTCTCTAAACTGAACCATTTTCTAATTCTAAAAAAATCTTCTTCCCAGCTGGATAGTTCCTCATTTACAAGCATCGGATAAACTTTTACATTACAGGTTCCTCCCCACTTATCGTATTTATATTCTCCAATTAAAAGATCGCTTACAACACCATCTACGCCGGCTTCTTCAATTGCTTCTTTTCTTGCTGACTCGTGAGGTGTTAATCCTTTTTCAATAATTCCCTTTGGAATTATCCATTTTCCATTGCGCGATTTGATTAATAGTATCTTAATACCCTTCTTATCATTTTTAAAAGGGATTACTGCCGACTGATTAAAAATATCCGATGGGTAGTTAAACATAATCACATGAAATTATTTTTGCCTGATTCAAAATAAATATTTTTACTCTATTAATTGATAAATAATATAAAACAACCACAATAATGATATATATTATTTTTAGAATGTGATATAATTAATTAGACTCTTATCCGGAATTTCTTAAATTTATGCAGCTAATAAAATATTAGAGATGAATAATAATTTACTAGAAAAAGCTGAAGAGTATGTTCTCTCAATTCTCTATGAGAAATCATCACAAGAACATGTTTATCACGATGTAAGTCATACCCAGGAAGTAATTTTATCCAGCAGAGTAATCGGTCAGGCTGAAAACCTTACAGATTCCGATTTAGAAATTGTTCAGTTAGCTGCATGCTTTCACGATTTAGGATATGTTGACATTTCCGATTGTCATGAAGAAAAGAGTGCGGAATTTGCAGCGGAATTTCTGAAAAAAGAAAATTATCCGCATGATAAGATTGATAAAGTTTGCAATTGCATTCTTGCCACAAAGGTACCCCAAAAGCCGAAGAATATTTTAGAAGAAGTTATATGCGATGCAGATCTTTCGCATCTGGGCAAAAAGAATTTCGTAAACAGGAATGATTTATTCAGAGTAGAATTTGAATTTCACTTCGGCAGATCTCTTTCCGAACAGGAATGGTTTGAGAAGAGTATTGAATTTATTTCTTCACATCGTTTTTTTACAAATTATGCACAACAAATACTCGAACCGCTTAAACTAAAGCACCTGGAAGAGATGAAACGAATTCTGGAAAACCTGAAATCCGGTGCTAAATGAAAACTCTATACTTAATCCGCCATGCAAAATCGAGCTGGGATAATGAAGGAATAACCGACTTTGATAGACCGCTAAACAAACGCGGAAATAGAGATGCCCCTTTTATGGCCTTACTTCTTAAAAATGAAAAAGTTCTGCCCGATCTTATTATTTCGAGTCCGGCAGTTCGTGCTATTAGCACAGCAGAAATTTTTGCAGAAGAATTAAATTATAAACTGGAAAAAATTCTATCGGAAAAATCACTTTACCTTTGCGGTATTAAAGAACTTGAAGCAATTGTGCAGAGTATTCCCGATACGAATAAAATTGTTTTTTTGTTCGGACATAATCCGGCTATAACAAACTATGCCAATCACCTCGGTAATAAATTTATAACCAATATTCCCACATGCGGAATTGTAGGGATAGAGTTTAAAGAGAAAAGCTGGCGCGAAGTTGAAAGGAGTAAAGGGAAAACATTCCGGTTTGAATTCCCCAAGAAATATTTTGACTGAATCACTTTACAAGTTTAGAGATTGACTTAAACTGATCAGTTCCGCATACCTCCAGCAGTTCAAAAAGAACAGATTCTGTTAGTGTAACCTCCGCACCATTAGAACGCATTCTGTTAAGTGCAATGTTAAAGTCGAACTCGCGTCTCGAAGATACAGCATCTGCTGCAACGTGAACCTGAAAACCATTTGCAATAAGGTCTAAAGCAGTCCGCATTACACATACATGCGATTCAACACCACATAAAACAACCTGCTCAATATTTCTGTTTTTAAGCTCATCAAATAATCCTGGTGCACCGGAACTACTGAAGCTCATCTTTTCAATTGCCTTTGCATCCTCCAATGCTTCTTTAATCTGTGATGATGTTGGACCCAAACCCTTAGGATATTGCTCTGTAAAATAAACCGGTAAACCGAGTGTCTTAAAACCTTTTATTAGCTTAATAGAATTTTGAACAACCCTTTCGTATTCAAAGATTACAGGAAGAATCCTTTCCTGTATATCAATTACAAGCAATGCAGATTTATTTCTATTTATTACTCTGGGGTGATGATTCATGGTTTATTTCCAATATTTATGTATAAACGGGGTATGCCTCGTCCCTACTGATTTTGTGGTTTTATAATTTTTTATGTATTCATTTTTAATTTATTCAAGCATCTGAAAAACAACCATGCCGGGACAGGACATGTCCTGTCCCTACATATTAGTAAATGGGATTCATGCCATACTTACCGCATGAGTACATCATAAGAATTGAGGCGACATCTATAGCAGCACGTTTTTCATCGTCTTCGTGAACAATAAGATCATATACATCTGCAACAAATTTCATATTGGTTAATATTTTTTTCAATTCGGAGTAAGTAGGTTCGCCATGCCATTGTGCAACTCTCTTAATCAGGTTCTTTTCGTTACGTCTTAAAAATTCCGAGAAGGTTATGAAGTTAAAACTGAGTTTTGTTCGCGGGTTGCAGATGTTTATCAGGTCGTTGGTATATTGATCGAATTTATTAGCAAGGTCTTCGTTCTTATCATACATTAAATACTTTGCTTTCTCTGGTGTAAATTTAGCACGCGTTGTAACTTTAAATTTTGGTATGAGTGCATAACCGTCATAACTCCTTATTCCTGTTCCCTTCTCAATATATTTCCATCTTCTTAATAACTGTGTAGATGTTTGAACAGAAACAACTTTGTCGAGTTCGCTATCGATTACAACAAACTTTCCTTTCTGGTAGCTTACAACTGTAGTCCAGTGTTCCCAATTTTTAACACTAAGAATACATGGATGACCTTTCTTCAATTCATTAACAAGCATTCTTCTTGCATCATCGGGATTACTCGATTGAAAATGTTTCATCTTACAATTGAAGCGACGCGCAGCTCTTGCAAGACCAAATTCATCCGTTCCAGCCCACCATGTACTTCCGGCAATTATTCCAATTTGATCTTCATCCTTAAAAATTCCTAACATAACAAGAGCGTGCTTTAAAGCGAATGGTCCGCATTGATACTTGTTTGGTTGAGGATAAAAACTCATTTCAACTTACCCCATCAGATTGAGTGCAAAAATAGTAAAACTTTTGAAATGCAAAACAGAATTGTTTACCTTTGTAAAAAAAATTTGAGCCAAAGTGAAAGTAGTAGTCCTTTATAACGAGCCGATTCAAGCTAAGACCAAAAAAGTTAAAAAACCGAGTGAAGGGAACCTCGATTTTGACCCTGTTTTCAGCTTACAGGAGATAAATCCGATCGAGGAATTCGAGCAAATTGCAGCTTCTCTTAGGAAATTTGGTTACGACGCTTATACGCTTAATATAAGGGACGATTTGCAGCTTTTCTTCAAAGATATCGATAAGAATAAACCGGACGTAATATTCAACTTCGTAGAGCTATTCAACGATCAGCCGCGGCTTGAGATGAATTTTACCGGATTATTAGAGCTTCTTAAAATTCCATACACCGGTGCACCGCCAATGGCACTTGGAACTTGCCAGAATAAAACGTTAACTAAAAGAATTTTGCGAGCTGCCGGAATTAGAACTCCAAGGTTCAAAATAATTAAACACATGACGGAATCGTTCCGGACAGGTTTGAAATATCCATTAATCGTTAAACCCGCATGGGAAGACGCGAGTGTTGGAATCGATAACAATTCAATAGTTAATAATCTTGATGAATTGAAAATGCGGGTTGATTATGTAATTACTTCCTTTAAGCAGCCGGCATTGATAGAAGAGTTTATACTGGGACGAGAATTAAATGTTGCGGTCTTCGGTGATAAGAATCCTGTTGTTTTACCGATTAGCGAAATTGATTTTTCCGAATTACCGGATCATCTTCACCCGATTGTAAGTTTTCAGGCAAAGTGGGATCCTCTGCATGAAGCTTATCATAAGACAATCCCGATCTGTCCGGCTATTTTACCCAAGAGGATTCAAAAGCAAGCCGAGAAAATGGCTCTGTTATGTTTTAAGACAATGGGTGTTCGTGATTACTCACGCGTTGATATGCGACTCTCTAAAGCGGATAACAAACTTTATGTGCTCGAGGTTAATCCTAATCCCGATTTAACTGAAGATGCGGGATTTATGCGTTCGGCAAATCATGCAGGTTACAACTATGCAACAACACTAAAAATGATTGTTGATTTTGCTTACGAGAGAGGTAAAGGCGAGCATTCGAGCAGTGAGACTAATAATTAGAAACATCTGAAAAATTATTGAATTAGTGCAAACTTTTTATGAATGAAGATGTAAGAGAGTAAACAAAAAGGAAAGACAAATGCGCAGTAATAAAATCAATAATGCCGATCTGTTTACCCAAAGAGCCAATGAAAAATTTGAAAGTCATATAAAAACACAAAGCAAGCGAAGC